>JAVBOX010000129.1:0-3780 GCA_031550095.1 Eubacteriales bacterium | reverse complement strand
CTGAGCTGTGGGTTCTCTACTCCAACGGCACTTGGTGCCAGGTGTTCGACCCCAACAACTTCACCGCCGGCTATGTCATGGCCCAGTACCTGACCTTCACCACCCCCATCTCCGGCGCCATGAGCGCCTCCAACCCCGGCGGCACCAGCAACTTTGGCGGCTGATCCCATGCATTGCCGAAGCTTGCTGTTCAGATAGAGTTTTCCCAAAACAGTTCATACGATCAACGCAAATGCGTCACCATGGAAAATCTCTCGCCATGGTGACGCGTTGTTATCCGCCTTTGAGCGAGGGCGAGTACTCATAAAAAAAAATAAAAAACCCGGCGTGCCATCCCCTTGGCGTTCGCCGGGCCCCCGGTTGAGTGTCATCTTCCAGGAGGTGAACCCTAGCCTCTCGGAGATGCATGAAAAGAAAATCAACTCTTCGCAACGGCTGCTATTTTTTTATTATAGTGCCTCGGAACAACATTTTCCAGCAAATGCAAAAATTGTCGTTTTTTTGTAGGTATTGGTGAACACTGTATCACGCGCAATTTCTCATGGTGACGCGCCGTGTAATCCATATGATTCCCAAAGATACATGGATTACAGCGCGTTTTTAATGGAAAAAAGCCTGGCGTTGGTCTGCTCCGCCCACGAATAGGAGGTCATGTAGTCCCCGGCATACTTGGCCAATGCGTCCTCGTTTCCCTTCAGGCATTCAAAATAATCGCACTGAAATGATTCGGGGTTGATGTACTTCTGAGAGCCTTCTGAGGGCAGGATGAAGCCTATGCCCGCGTTGTTCAGCAGCTCCTTTAGGCGCTTGAATGTCATGCGGTAAAGGGATTTTGTGCTCTCGTCGTCAGGTTTATCCTCCCAAAGGCTGGCGATGATCTGGGGGGCCGTGGCGGCGGAGCCGTTCCGATCCACCAGAAAAGCCAGCAGTTCCTTAGGTTTTTGGGCCGTAAAGGGCAGCAGCTTTCCATCCACAAACACATCAAAATCTGGAATGGTCTGGATGTATACTTTCTTGGTGGGGAGATCCCGCATCCTGGAAGCTTTCTCCAGCGCCTGCCGCAGCTTTTCAACGCTATAGGGCTTGAGCAGGTAACCCATGGCGTCCACGCCAAAGGCCTCCAAGGCGTATTGCTCATAGGCGGTCACGAAAAACAGGCGAATCCCTGGCTGCAGGGCGACCAGCCGTCTTGCCAGCTCCACCCCCGTCAGGCCCGGCATCTCCACATCCAGAAATGCCGCGTCAAAAGGCGTGTGCTCGGCAAAGGCCAGGGCTTCCTCTGGCTGAGAAAAGGTCTTGTAGGTGATGGTGGGATCCGCCTGGGCGATGCATAGCTCGAACCGGTTGATGGCCAGTGCCTCGTCGTCCACATATAGGATAAACATGCGTAGGCGCCTCCTCTTACTTATCCTTGAGCGGAATTTTTATGGTGATGGTGGTGCCTTCACCCGGCGTGGATTTGACCTGGAAATCCGCGTCCACCATGAAGGTCAGCCGCTTGCGGGCGTTGAGCAGGCCGATGCCGCTGGCGCTCTTCCTGGCCACCTCCGGCGTAAAGCCAACGCCGTTGTCCTGAATGGTGATCACCGCGTTGCGCCCTTCTTTTTCGGTCCGCAGGAGCACCGTGCCGCCTTCCCGCAGTTTCATGACCCCGTGCCGAATGGCGTTTTCAACCAGGGTTTGCAGGGAGAGGGTCGGTACGGAGAAGTCCGAGAACTCGATGTCATAAATGACCTCCAGCCTATCCTCAAAGCGCATCATTTCGATGTTCACATAGTTTCGGATGTGCTTGAGCTCCTGATCAAAAGGCACGGGGGACTGCATCTCAAGGGATTGGATGTTGCCCCGCAAATAGTCCGATAGGGCGATGATGGCTTCATCCGCCTTGGCGGGGTTGGAAAGGCAGAAGCCGCTGATAGCATTTAGGGTGTTGAACAAAAAGTGGGGTTTGATCTGGCTGAGCATGACGGAGATTTGGCTCTGGTGAAGCTCCCGCTCCAGAGAATCCACATGGCGCAGCTTTTCCGCGCTTCTCTGCAGCGTCTTGGCCAAAGCCACCAGGTGATAGAGCAAGAACGCCAGAAAGCCCCAGGCAAAGACGATCATGGTGGCGTCAGAGAACCTAATGAAGTATCTCAAGATATCGCAGAGCACCGCAAGGCATAGAAGCAGGGCCGGCAGCAGCTTTTGGATGCGCCCTTCCTCCCTGAAGGCGATGCTCTCGTAAATTAAGCATCCGAGCATGGTCATGATGTCCAGCATGCCAATGAGCAGCGCGATGCTCAAAAGGGGATACATGTTGATAATCCCGAACATTTGCAGCAATAAGGAGCATAGCAGCGCGGTGGGAAACAAAAACAGCCACGGGTTTAAAATGGAAGCGGTCCTCTGGGAGAGAAGAACCTGCACATACCGGGTCATGAAAGTGCCCATGCAGTAGAAAGCGGACATGGTTAGAATTTCGCAAAAAACCGGATTGGGAATCAGCAGGGTGATATAGTTAAAATCAGATATCAGCCAGATGGATGCGGAGATGGCAAACCCGGAGAAAATCAAAAACTTGAAGTCAAAGGAAAAGCGCAGCACCCTTGCCAGCAGGAGGATCAGAAGGCTCGCGATGCCCAGCAGGATAATCGCCAAATACAGCATCACCTGGGGCGCGTAGTTGGATAGGACGAGCTGTATATTCTCCCCGTATGACCCAACGCTCATCCGGTCAAAGAATGCGTGAAAGAGAGAGGAAGAGCTGTTGATATACACATTTTCCAGTATGATTTCCACGTCGTCCTCAGGCAGGATCCTTGGAGTGATGAAGCTGCACCAACCGTTTCCGGGGGCCTTGTAGAAGCTGGGGAGGCTTGCCTCATCGCCCCAGCGGAAAATTTCCTCGCCATTGACGAAGATCTGCGCCCTCAAGTTGTTGGATCGCGTGATAAACTGCATTCCTTCATCGATTTCTCGATTGAAATGCCCGTAAAAATGTAGGTGCTGAAGCCTCATGTTGTTGATGGACGTCTCAGGCGTCCACGGGAAGCGCTCCGTAGATTCATCCATGGTATATTCGCCGCTGAACTGCACCGCTTCATTGGTCGGCGGATACTTCACCCAAGCTTCGGGGGTAAGCAATGCCCGGGCGAACAGTGCGACGCACACGACCAAGGCGGCGCCTATCAAAGTCCGAAATATGTTTATTTCTATTTTTCCCACAGCCCCTGTTCCTCCTCATTTGCTGGATTTAAAGAACACCGCGAACCGAGCGGAAGATCAGAGGGCTTTATCAAAGCCGGGGGCCGTATCCATACGATCTTTATGTCTTAGCCGCACGAAGAAGCAACGCCGGAGGTAGGCAGTTCTTTCGCGATTTTCCATCAACCCAATCGGCAAAAGCGTTACAATTCATGTGATATTAATTGGGCCCACGGGCAGTATATAGGCAGGAAAAATATAACATTTTTCAGATTTTCTGTCAAGAAATACGCGTTCAAAGCGATTTTGAAATTAAAAAAGCCTTGTCGCTGACAGGGCTTTTTTTACCGCGGCTGTTTTTTGGCGCAATGCTGACGGTTCCTTGGGGTAACCCTTGCGTCTCACTGGACCTTAGCCAAAGTTTCGTGGAAACGCTGGGAACCGGCGTCCAGCCTGGCATACACATCCTGGCTGACCTCGCCGCCCAGGCTCTCGCCCAGGTAGCGGCGCATGACCCGGACCAGGATGTAGGGCTTCACAAACGCGCCATGGAGCAGGGACCACAGGAGCAGGGCGATGAGCGCCTGACCCATC
>JAVBOX010000119.1:0-6442 GCA_031550095.1 Eubacteriales bacterium | reverse complement strand
GGCGCGATTCACGCGATAAAGGCCGTATCTTTTGACGTGAATGAGGGAGAAATCGTTACCCTGATCGGCGCCAATGGCGCGGGAAAATCCACCATCCTCAACACCATCGCGGGCTTGATCCGGCCAAGGGAGGGGGACTGCCGCTTCGAGGGCGAAAGCCTCAAGTCCCAGGAAGCCCATGTCATCCTGCAAAAGGGCTTGTCCTTGGTGCCGGAGGGGCGGCATATCTTCTCCAGAATGACCGTGCAGGAAAACCTGGAGATGGGCGCATTCTCAAGAAAAGACAAGGAAAACATCGCGCGGGATTTCGAACGCATTTTTGAGAGCTTCCCCCGCCTGAAAGAGCGGCGCAAGCAAATAGGGGGGACCCTCTCCGGCGGCGAGCAGCAAATGCTCGCGACTGCCCGCGCCTTGATGAGCAAACCGCGCCTCCTCATGATGGACGAACCTTCCATGGGTTTAGCGCCCATCCTCGTTCAGGAAATCTTTTCGATCATTAAAAACATCAACGCCCAAGGCACGACAGTGCTACTCGTGGAGCAAAACGCCCGAATGGCTCTTTCCATCGCCCATCGGGCCTATGTGCTTGAGACGGGCAGGGTGGTGCTGTCTGGAAATGCCCAGTCCCTGCTGGACAATGAGGATGTGAGGCGGGCTTACCTTGGGTAACGGGCTCTCCCGTTGTCAGATAAGCCAGCTAGAGCGCCTGGAATGAAAGCGCGGCGGGGAGGAACAATCCGTTCCTTGCCCGCCGCGTTTATTTGCTTTGGCTACTTTAACAATGCGTATCCCGTACACCCATAGGACTTCACATCCTCAAAGCCGCAAGCCATGAAGAACATCCTCGCTTCAGGGGAATCGTTGGCGATGAGAATCACCTGATGAATGTGATGATAGGGTGTCAAAAGCCGGCGCATCAGGCCCCTGCCGATCCCACGCCTGCGGTAAGAACCCAAAACGCAGATATTCTGAACAACCAAAAGGGTATGGCCGTCGCTGATGGAATGGGCCACACCGATGAGGGTTGTGTCGTCCCAGGCGGTGACAATGCGTCCACCGCTTCGCATGCCCACAAGGGTTTCTTCGATCCTTTCCGCCTGATGGTTCCATCCAGCGTCCAGATATAAATTTTGCAGCATCGATTTTCCGGGAATCGCGTCCGCCACAAAGCGTATGCCGCCCGTCGGCGTTTCCTGGTACTGCACCCGAGGATGAGGCGTCGCCCGAAGCCAGGAAGCAAATCCCTGGGGTGTCAGGCTATCCTTCGGCACGAGCAGCCCAGAGATCCCCACATCCCCAGGGCGATGAACATCCGACCCGGCGATGGTGCTGAGGTTATGCAGGGAAGCAAACCGGGCTGACAGCCGATTTTGGCTGTTATGGCGCGGATTGCCGTTAAAAGTTTCGATGCCGTCGACATCCGATGGGTTGGCCGGCAGCATTTTCTGCCGGAAGGGATGCGCCTGATAAACCATCCAGTTTTTCGATTTGGCTAGCTCATGGAAAGCGCGGACCCCCATCAGGCACACATCGTCAGGCAAGTCAAGGATGTCTTCCTCCTCCATCCCATAGACCAGGAAGTCCTCGGGCCTGTCCTTGAAGCGAATCTCAATGCCCAGCAGGACAACGATCCCCACCGCCTCACCGGCTTCTTTCGCCCTTTGGTACCCACTCAAGAACGCCGCCCGCGCTTCCCGGCTATCCCATCTGCCTTGAACAAAATGGTCCGTGATCACGACTCCGCCATATTGCTTGTTGTGCAGCGCTTTGATCAAATCCTCAGCGGGAAGCCAACCGCAGGGGCTGACTTCTTTCGTGTGCGCATGGGGCTCCAGCAGCACACGATCGCTCATCGAAACACATCCTTCAGGGATTTGGCAACGCCCAGCGCACCAGGCATTGGGAGGCCACGGTTGATCATCACATCCTCCAGATCCTGCACATCCTTATCCGGCAATGCCTTGAGGTTGCCAAGGGCTTTCGCCACCAGCACGGACTTCGCGGCACATTCCATCATCTCCAGCAGATCCAGTGCCCGCATGACGCCTTCACAGTTGGCCATCAAGGCGCCATGGTTTTCCATCAGAAAGCCATTTGACCTAGGCATGGCATCGTCAAACGCCTCGGCCAGCGCGTCGCTTCCAGGCTGGGCATAGGGAACCATCACCATCGGCCCAATCTCGATCACGGGTTCAGGCAGAAAAGGCTTCATCAGCAGATCCACCCCCGCAATGGCAAAGCCCGTCAGGATTGGCGGATGGGCATGAACGATGCCCTTGAGATCCGGCCGCTTCTGAAACACGCGGAGATGAAAAGGAAACTCTGACGTGGGCTTTCTGCTCTCCGGCGCAAAGAGGGTTTTTCCCCCCATATTGATGAAACAAATGTCCTTCTCCGTAATTTCCCGCTTTGGAACCTTGGTAGGCGTGATGAGGACCACATCCTCATCAACCCGGACGGATAAATTCCCGCCATGGGATGTGACATAGCCAAGTTCCGCAACGCGGACGGAGGCCTTGACCAGTTCAGCCACCTGGGCTGCGTAGCGCTGCTGCAATGAATGCATTTGTTTTCCTCCTGTATTATTGTATTATTGATGCATGGGAATCGCGGTCATAAAGGCCATCTGGGGCTGTGTGGTATCACAGCGGCTATACTGGACCCAAACCGGAATGCTGCTATTTACCTGCACAGCGTAAGGAACGCCCCTGGGGACGGTCTGACCATGGTTCGCCGCTTGGCGGTCCATCCGCACATGATGGGTGCGCCTTGCTTTGCAAACCGCCCCAAAGCCCGCAATCGGTTCCCTATCCTCAAAAAAAAGCGTGAAGCTAAGCTGCGCGTCCTCCTCTGATGTGTTCAGAACACAGATGGATTCGTGACTCACATAAGGCGCACTTGTGCCGCCTTCCGGCCAATAGCAATCCGGAATAAACCAAACCAAATGCCCGTTCATATACTCTTCCCCATTCCGTAGTTGATATAGAACCCAAGAATGTCCACGATGCGCTGGTTTTTTCCGCCCCGGGTTACAATCACATCCGCATACTCAACATAGTTGCGTATCCAGCGCTCAAACATGGGTTTAACGGTGGAAAGATACTGAGCCGCCACCCCTTCCACACTACGCTTGCGCTCCAGGATATCCCGCTGCACTCGCCGCAAAAGACAGATATCCGGATCAACGCTGATGTAAATTTTGAAATCCATCAGCGAGCGCACCCGGGAATCGTAAAACACATGGATGCCCTCGACGATCAGCACATCCGCCGGGTCAATCCTGATATCCGTATCCGCCCGCCTGTGATTCGTAAAGTCATAGGCCTTTCGCAGGATTGGTTCCCCTCGGGTGAGCTTTTGAATGTCCTCAAAGAAAAGATCATGCTCAAAAATCCCCGGTTCATCGTAATTCAGTTTTTCCCGCTCTTCAAATGACAGATGAGGATGATCCCGATAATAAGCATCCTGGTTGAGGAGGATGGATTTGCCTTTGATTTGGCCGGCCAATTCTTCGGCCAGGGTGGTCTTGCCACTGCCGCTGGCTCCACAGATTCCAATTGTTAGCATGAGGCCTGCCGCTCCTTTGCATAGCGTCTTTCTGTAGCGTAACCGCTTTGTCGGGTTTTGTCAATCGCCCTATCCTTGAAAAATCCACGCAAATGCATATAATAGTAATTGGTGAAAGTTGTATACTACGGAGGCTTGTTTGTTATGAAACTAGCGTTTGGTTGCGATCAATGTGCTCTTCCTCTGAAGAAGGATCTGATGGAGCATGCGGAGTCCCTGGGACATGTCTGCCTGGATTGCGGCATTCATGAGGGAGAACCCAACGATTACCCCATTTTCGCTGAACGGGCGGCCCGAATGGTCCAATGCGTGGAATGCGACCTGGGTGTGGTCATTTGCGGCACCGGCGTCGGTGTGTCTTTGGCAGCCAACAAGGTCAAGGGCATCCGCTGTGCCCTCTGCGGCGATTGCTACACCGCAAAGCTTACGCGGGCACATAACGACGCGAACATGCTGGCGTTGGGTGCCCGAGTCACCGGCCCTGAGCTTGCCAAGATGATCCTGGATTTTTTTCTGGAAACCCCCTACGATGGTGGCCGCCATCAAAGGCGCGTGGACATGATCGCCTCCATTGAATCCAACGAAACACTTTGCGAATGAGGTTTCCCAAAGTGAAAGGCTATCTTTGGGAAACACATCTGCATACATCCGAAACAAGTCACTGCGCGAAAGCATCCGCGGCGGATATGATGCGTGTCTATCATGCCAAAGGGTATAGCGGCGTCATCGTCACGGATCACTTCCTCAACGACAGCTGCTTGGCGCCCTATGGCGCATCCTGGCAAAAAAGGATCGACGTGATGCTCAGGGGTTATCTCGCGGCGAAGGAGGCAGGCGAGGCATACGGAATCCCCGTTTTGCTTGGTTGGGAGCATACGGATCAGGGAGGCGACTATCTGACGTTTGGCCTGACAGAGGAATTTTTGCGGGACCAAGAAAACTTGTGCGATCTGCCTTTGGAGGTATACGCTCACCGGGTTCACAGCGCCGGCGGTTTTCTTTCACAGGCACACCCCTACAGGGAAACCTGGTATCTGCCCATTTTAGTTGCCAAGCGCTGGGATGTGGTAGACGCGATTGAAGTCGTCAACGGCAGCCACCAGGGAAGGGAGATGATCTGGGATGAAAAGGCACGCGTGTTCGCAAAAGCTCACAGCCTTTTGCAGACAGCCGGCTCGGATGCCCATAACGCAGTTGGGGCGGCGGCAGCCGCAATGAACTTCTCCGTTCCCATCGGTTCAAACCAGGAGTTTCTCTCGGCGCTTCGCGCTGGAAAAGGGCAACCGCTCCGCTTCTAGCTTTTCGCAAAGGGAAATGTGTTCCAATCTCTCCGCATAGACTGGCCCAGAAGCCGAAGTGTGGAGGGAGTGGAAAACAAAATGCGGGATTACATGGAGCTGCGCGTGCTGCAAACAGCAGAATATATTGTCGATAAACAGGTCACGGTTCGTGAGGCCGCGAAATTATTTCATGTGAGCAAATCGACGGTACACAAGGATATGGGCGAAAGGCTCATCGAGCTAGATCGTTCCCTGTTCAGCGATGTTCGGCAGGTTCTCGACAAAAATAAAGCTGAAAGGCATCTTCGGGGGGGTAACGCGACTCGAGAAAAGTATAAATATGACGAATATATTAAAAATATGTCGAAAAAATAAGCAATTATTAAAAAAGGGTTTTATTAATTTGCATAGAACGTAATGTTTATCTGAAGTGAATGGGTTTCCTTGATCGTTTTATTCAAGAGAGGAGGCATGCCATGTTTGGGCGCGAAGATATCGGAATCGATTTAGGCACAGCGTCTGTTTTGATTTCCATCAAAGGGCGCGGTATTGTTTTGCGTGAGCCTGCCATGGTTGCCGTTGATCGCAACACGCGCAACATCTTAGCCGTGGGCGAGGACGCCAGGCGCATGCACGGTCGAACCCCCAGCAGTGTAACCACGGTTCGGCCGCTAAAGGACGGGTCCATTGAGGATTTCGACATCACGGAACGCATGCTTCGCTATTTTATTCACAAGGTGATTGGCAGGCGAATGTTTTTTCGTCCCCGGGCAATTGTCTGCGTTCCCAGCGGCGTTACGGATGTGGAAAAGCGCTCCGTTATCGACGCGATGCTGGACGCGGGCGCCCGCCGCACCCAACTGATGGATTCTTCCGTAGCAGCTGCATTGGGAGCAGGTTTGGACGTAAGCGGTCCCTATGGCAATCTGATCGTGGACATCGGCGGCGGCGTCACGGATATCTCCGTGGTATCTCTGGAGCGAGCTGTGGTGCGCAGCACCGTCAAGATTGCCGGGGATCAATTCGACGAGACGATTATCCGCTACTTGCGTAGAAAGCACAACCTTATGATTGGCGAGCGCACTGCCGAGGAGCTTAAGGTGACCATCGGTTCCGCCATTCACCGCACGGAAAAGCTGTACATGGATGTGACCGGCCGCAACTTGGTCAGCGGCCTGCCCCGGACCCTTCGGGTTCATTCCGATGAAATCTTTGAGGCGCTTGAGGAGCCTATCTCGGCGCTTGTGGAGCATATTCATGCCGTACTGGAGCGCACGCCGCCAGAACTCGCCGCCGATATCTTTGACCAGGGCATCATGCTGACCGGTGCCGGCGCCCAGCTCTTTGGGCTTACAGAATCATTCAGCAAACAGTTGAAAGTGGATTGTCGCATCGCCGAGGATTCCCAGGCCACCGTGGTGCTAGGCGCTGCCCGGGCGATGGAAAGCGATGAGGGCTATGACAAAGCAATGTTTGATTCGCGTCCGTCAAAAGGATACATGAGCGCGTAAATCATCCAGGCACCTTGGGCCTTTTTTATGCTAATCATGCTAAAATGCCGGTATCGCAAATCCGCGACTCGGCATTTTCTTTTT
>JAVBOX010000057.1:0-10525 GCA_031550095.1 Eubacteriales bacterium | reverse complement strand
TCACGCACCGAGTGTAGCATTCTGTCAAACGAATTCATTACACACCCCAAAACGTTATTAATAATCTTTATTTCATAGTATACATGCATGATGGAGACAAGTCCACGGCAATGTTTTCCTGCCTGATTTAAACCAATCTGGACACACTACGCGCGTAAGGTTTTCAAAGGAGGCGCTTTGATGTCGCGCAAAAAAAAGAATAAAAAGCCATTCCAGCCCATCCCCAGGGAGCGGGCGCTCGTACTTTATGAGCCACAGGTCCTATTGGCACCTCCTGAGGCAAAGGAAGCGCCTGAAAAGGAACCACCGAAAAAAAGAAAGGCAAAGGGAAAGCGCCATTGGGGCCTGTTGGTGGCCGCAGGCTTTTTTGTGGCCTTCATCGCAACCGGCATCTTTTTGTTTGACATTCCAAACTGGCAAATGCTGGACACCAACAAGCTAACAAAGCTGGCCCAGACATCCAGAATGTACGACAAGAATGGAATGCTTCTCACAAAGCTTCGCGGCCCTGAAAATCGGACGCTCGTAAAGCTGTCCCAGGTGCCCGTGGATGTTCAAAACGCCTTCATCGCCGCTGAGGACCTTCGGTTCTACCAACATAATGGCTTTGACCTGGTCCGCATATTCGGGGCGCTGGTGTCGGACTTGCGCTCACAATCCTATGGTCAAGGCGCCAGCACCATTACCCAACAACTGGTGAAGTTGACGCACCTCTCTGAAATCAAGACATTTGCCCGAAAAGGCGAAGAGCTGTTCCTGGCCATTCAGGTGGAATCCAAATTTTCAAAGGAAGAGATTTTGGAAATGTACCTGAATACCGTGTATTTCGGCAGCGGTGCCCATGGAATCGAGGTGGCGGCAGAGCAGTTCTTTGGGAAAAAGGCATCCGAGCTGACCGTAACGGAAGGCGCCGCGCTTGCCGCGACCATCAAGGCACCCTCGGCATACAGCCCGGTTGTTAACATGGAAACAAATAAAACCCGGCGCGACTATATTCTGCGGACGATGATGGAAAACGGCCTCCTGAGTGAGGATGAAGGGCAAGCCGCGCTTCAGGAGGAACTGACCCTTGTGGCGCAAACCCCTACGAGGCTGGTGCATGGTTGGTATGTGGACGCTGCATTGGAGGAGGCGGAAAGAGTTCTGGGGCTTTCGGCGGATGATGTGCTTTCCGGCGGGTATTTTATTGAAACCACCATGGATCCAACCCTACAAACGCTGGCGGAAGATCTGTTTGCCGATGCTAAGAATTTCCCATCTAATGCTTCGGATGGGACAAAAGCTCAAGGGGCTTTGGCGGTTGTGGATGTGAAAACCGGCGGTTATGTCGCCGTGGCTGGCGGCAGAGAGTATACCGTGCAAAGGGGCTTTAACCGGGCAACCGATATGCGGCGTTCCCCGGGATCCGCTATCAAGCCCTTGGCGGTCTATTCGCCGGCAATCGAAAAAGGCTATACAACCGCCAATATCGTGCTGGATGAAAGGGAGGATTTCGGCGGTGGATATACGCCCCGCAACAGCGGCAATGTTTATCATGGACCTGTGACGCTGCGGCGGGCTTTGGCGCTCTCTATGAACGTGGCCACCGTGCGCCTCATGAAGGAAATTGGCATTGGTACTTCGATGAATTTCCTGCAAAAAGCGGGCATCCCCCTGACGGGCACGGACGCAAACCTCTCCCTGGCGCTAGGCGCCATGACCACAGGCGTCACCCCGACGGAATTGGCCGCCTCCTACGCGCTCTTTGGTAACGGAGGCGTTTACAATGAAGGCTATTTCATCTCGCGCATTTTCGGGCCAGGTGGGGATGTTGTTTATGAGCATAAAAGCGCACCGCGAACGGTGCTTTCCCCCCAGGATAACTATCTGATGACAAGCATGATGCAATCCGTAACCAACTGGGGGACTGGCGCCAAGCTTTCCGCTACAGGCCTGTCCGTGGGGGGCAAGACGGGCACAAATTCCCTCGTGGGCCAATCGGGGAACCGGGATGTATGGATGGCGGCCTTTACCAGCGACTATTCTCTGGCTTGCTGGATGGGCTTTGATAATACGGACGCCACCCACCACCTGCCCTCCCGGGTCTCCGGAGGCGACGCGCCGGCGGCGATGGCAGCGGCGTTCATGCGAGGGGCCTATCGCAACAAGGCGAAGCCTTCCTTTTCGTCCCCAGGAGGGCTGGTATGGTTGACCATTGATACCGCCGCCAGCGCCGCAACCGGAGCACCAATGCTGGCGGGAAGTTACACGCCGGAAAACTATAAGCTCAGCGAGGTTTTTCGGGAATCCAACAGGCCGTGGAAAACCAGCAATATATGGCAAGTGCCTAAGGCGTGCTCTTACTTCTATATTGATTACGAGGCATCCGGACATCCCAAGCTCGTCTTTGGGGCAACGGACAGCGCTAATTACCGGGTGGAACGGATTCGCAACGGAGCGTCAACGGTGGTTACAGAGCTTTATGGAGCCGCCGGACAAACGCTCACCTATACGGACTGGTCGGCTGTGGCAGGGGAGTGGTATACATATCGGGTGACACCGATTCATACCGCCATGCTGGAAGCCGGGGTATTGCTGGAAGGGCCTGCTTCCTCCCAGAGCGTCCAAGCAAGGGCGGCAGGCGGCTTTATGGACGGTGTCTTGCGATGGTTTGTGAACAGCGGAGCGTGAGGCAACCTAGGCGCATGGAAAAGCCCAGAGGGACAGAATCCCCCTGGGCTTTTTGCTGTCCATACACAGCGGAAATGACGTGCGGCAATAAATCATCTTGACAATAGTACTATATAGTATTATTATTCAGGAGGAGGTGATTCACATCAAGATGAGCGGAGGTTTTCTCATATCCCAAATCAAACAGCTCCAAAGCCGTGCCTTTGAGCGGCTGCTTCGGGAAAGCCAGGTGGACGCGTTCAACGGGGCCCAAGGCCGGATTCTCTACGTGCTTTGGGAGCGGGGAAAACTGACCATCACGGAGATCGGCCGCTCGACCTCCCTAGCGAAAACCACCCTGACCGGCATGCTGGATCGGATGGAGGAAGCGGGGCTCGTTGAGCGGGAACCGGACAGACGCAACCGGAGGCAAATTTTTGTTTCACTTACGGAAAAGGCCAAAGGGCTCCGGGAGCGCTATGATCAAGTGTCATCACGGATGAATGAGCTGTTTTATCAAGGCTTTACAGAGGCGGAAGTGGACGCGTTTGAGCAAAAGCTGCGGCGAATCATCGAAAACCTTGAGACATAATAGGAGGGGAACTCATGGATGCGCAGATCAAAAGGGAGATTGAAAAGCTTGTAGGGGAAAGCCGCGACGCCATTGTTTGCTCCATCGATAAAGAAGGATATCCCAACGCGAAAACCATGTTTCAGAAGAAAAAGGAAGGGCTGTCCGTGATTTGGTTCTCCACCAACACATCCGCCATTCGCACTGGGCAATGGATGCTGCAGCCGAAGGCCTGCGTTTATTTCGTCAATCATGGGGAATTTCGTGGGCTGATGCTCATCGGGGACATTGAAGTTCTCCAGGATGACGTGTCGAAACAAGCACTATGGGAGCCAGGGGATGAAATGTACTACCCGTTGGGTTCCAAGGACCCGGATTATTGCGTTTTGAGGTTTACGGCAAGCAAAGGCAACTACTACCATGGTCTGCGGAAGCACCTGTTTGCCATGGATGAACTTGAGGGGTGATGGTCAATGCCTTACCAAATGGTGGAGAAATGCTCTATTTTTTATGAGGATATAGGCATCGGTGACCCCGTCTTGTTTCTCCACAGCGGGTATAGTCGTGGAATCCTTGCATTTGGCGGGCAAATACAGCCGTTCTCCAACGCCTATCGCTGCCTGCTGCCAGATTTTCGCGGGCACGGGCGCACGCGATGCGAATGCTTGGATTGGGATACCCCACTCCTGGCGAGGGATATGGAGGAATTCTTGAAGTCGCTTCGAATCGAAAAGGCGCACTTGATAGGGTATAGCCTGGGTGGCGGCGTGGCGCTTCATCTGGCGGCGGAGCATCCGGAAAGAGTTAAGAGCTTAATCACTATCGGCACATGCGGCATGGCGGATGCCGCAGGCGCGGATGAATATGAGCCTGAGGCGTTGATTCAACGTGGGGAAACGAACATGATTCGGCGCATGAAAGCGCTCCATGCCGAGGCCCATGGCGGGAATTGGCAGCACTTTATGCGGCAAAGCGCCAAGGATTGGCGACGATATCCGTGCCTATTGGATAAGGATTGGGAGAAGCTTGCGATGCCTTTGCTGTTTATCGGTGGGGAGAACGATCCGTATGCCTCGCCCCAGCAGCTTCAGGACATGCGGACAAAATGTCCCCATGCGGAGATTTGGAGTGTACCTGGAGCAAAGCACCGCCCACACATGCCTATGGAACAAGTGCGGGCGGTGAATGAACGGATGTTAATGTTCCTTGAATCCCTTTAGCAACACAGCGGGTCTAGGCTCTCTATCGTCCTAAGCGCACCTCAGTGCTCGTTATTGGGCTTATTCTCCGGTACCTGTTCGTTATACCGTCCTCTGGGGGTATATGTGGTATGCAGCAGGTCATGGGACTTGTGGCCCAGGGGTTCCAGCAGGAACTCATTGTAGAGCTTGATGATGTTGGGGTTTTCATGGGACTTGCGCAGCTTTTTGTGATCATCTTCCTTGTAGATGCCGGCTGCTCTGTCCGCCCATTTCGTCCTAACGCCTGTGCGGGGCTGGCCGCCGCCGCATACGCAGCCGCCGGGGCAGCCCATGACCTCGATGAAGTGATAGGGGGACTTGCCCTTCGCCACCTCTTCCATGAGAATCTGGGCACCGGCAAAGCCGCTGGTTACGGCGATCTTGGCCACAAAGCCATCCAGGAAGCTGTAATGGGGCAAACATTTCTCGAACGTTAGCTCGGCGGTCTTGATCTGATCGTTGCCGACGATGGGCGTCACATGAAGATTCTCAAAGGGCAGTTCCCGACCGGTAACCAGCTCATAAACGGTCCGCAAGGCGGCCTCCATGACGCCGCCGGTCACGCCAAAGATGTCCGCCGCGCCGGAAGAAATGCCAAGTGGCGCGTCAAACGGGGAATCCTGCAGGTTTTCAAAGTCGATGCCTGCTTCCCGGATCATCCTCGCCAACTCCCGGGTAGTGATCACAGCGTCCACATTGGGCAAACCGCCGTTTTGCATTTCGGGCCTGATAATCTCATACTTCTTGGCTGTGCAAGGCATGACGGAGACCACATAGAGGTTCTTCGGATCAATATCCAGCTTTTGAGCGTAATAGGACTTCACCACCGCGCCCATCATCATGTGGGGGGACTTGCAGGTCGAGAGGTTCTTTACACATTCGGGGAAGCGATGCTCTAGGAACTTGACCCAACCCGGGCTGCAGGAGGTGATCATAGGGAGGGTGGCTTTTCCGCCCTGGAGGACCGCCTTAGCCCGGCTGAGGAATTCGTTTCCCTCTTCCATGATGGTTAGGTCGGCGGCGAAGTTGGTATCAAAAACGTCGTCAAACATCAGCTCTTTCATGGCTGTCGCTAGCTTTCCCGTAACAGGGGTGCCTACCGGCAGGCCGAACTCTTCACCGATGCCTACGCGCACGGCAGGGGCCGCCTGGACGACCACACGCTTGTTGGGGTCGTTGATGGCCTCCCAGACCTGGGCAATCCCGTTGGTCTCACTCAAAGCGTTCACGGGGCAAGCGGCAATGCACTGCCCACAGTTGGTGCAGTCCACTTCGCCGATGGACTTTCCCCCCGACGGCCCGATGTAGGTCTTAAATCCGCGGTTTTGGGCGTTGAGAACGCCAATTTTTTGCACCTGGTTGCACACGCTGACACAGCGGCGGCAAAGGATGCACTTGCTGGTGTCCCGGGTGATGGAGGGAGAAATATCAATGATTCCATCGGAATGCTCACCCTCGAAACGGGCTTCGCTGATGCCCAAGGTCTTGGAGAGCTCCTGGAGCTCGCACTGGCCGCTTCTGGCGCACGCGAGACAGTCCTTGGGATGATTGGAAAGGATCAGCTCACAGTTCAGCTTCCGGGCATGCCGGGCTTTTGCCGAATTGGTCTTGATGATCATGCCGTCCTTTGCCGCGGTCACACAAGCAGCCACCAGGGTTCGGGCGCCTTCCACTTCCACCATGCACATGCGGCAGCCGCCGAATTGATGCACGCCTTCCAGATAGCAGAGACTGGGGATGTAAACATTGGCATCCTGCGCCGCTTCTAAAATGGTCTGCCCAGCCTTTGCGACAGCGGGCTTTCCATTGATGGTGATGTTGATTGTTTTTTCAGCCATAATGAACCCCTCACTTCTTGTCGCAGCGCAGGCAACGGGTGGCCTCGGCGACGGCGTTCAGTTTGCGGTACCCCAGAGCAACCTCGCGGAAGCCCTCGCGGCGCTTATCCGGCGCTAGCATTTCCTGGGGAAAGCGGTTGTACTCAGCGCTATCCTCATCCACAAAGGCGGGCGGGATTTCAATGGGCTTACCCACGTTCAGCTTTCCGGAACCGCCTAAATAGATGTCAATGCTGCTTGCGGCACGCTTGCCGTCGGCGATGGCTGTAATGGCGGTGTCAGAACCCCGCGCCAGGTCTCCGCCCGCGAATACGCCGTCAATGGATGTCATCAGGTTATACTTCTGGGTGACCATAGTGCCCCAGGCGGTCAGTTCCACTTCATCCTTTGAGATGAAGGGGAAGTCCGCATGCTGGCTGACAGCGGGGATGATCATGTCGGTCTCCAGGATAAACTCGCTATCCTTGATGGGCTTCGGCTTGCGGCGGCCGTTGTTGTCATACTCGCCAAGCTCCATTTTCAGGCATTCTATACCGGTAATCCGGCCTTTTTCATCGCCGATGAAACGGACGGGGGCGATCAACTCCATGATCTGAACGCCTTCCTCAATGCCTTCCGTGATTTCACGCTTGTCGGCGGGCATATCGTCAAGGGTTCGGCGGTAGATGACGGTTACCTTTTGGGCGCCCAGACGGATGGCACTGCGCGCGGCATCCATGGCTGTGGAACCACCACCAATGACCGTGACATTCTTGCCGACCTTCACGCGCTTGCCAAAGTGAATGTCCTTCAGGAAAGGCAAGCCATGGTAAACGCCCTTGAGGCCCTCGCCCTCCACGCCGACCAGGTTCGGGAACTGGGTGCCCGTGGCCAGGTAGATGGCGTCATACTGCTCCCGAAGCAGAGCAAAGGAGATATCCCGGCCCACTTCCGTGTTTAGGTGGATATTGACGCCTTCCTGCCGGATGACCTGGATTTCATGCTCCAACCCGTCTGTGGGTAGCCTGTACTCCGGAATTCCATAGGCCAAGACGCCACCGGCTTGTGAGTGGCTCTCGTATACGTCCACCTCATATCCCAGACGAACCAGATAGTAGCCACAGGTCAGGCCGCTGGGACCCGCGCCGATGATCGCCACCTTTTTGCCGTTCTTGGGGTAGACGATGTCGTCGACAAATTTTTCTTCATGGTTCATGGCAAAGTCGGCCACAAACCGCTTCAAGTCGCAAATGGCGATGGCTTCATCCCGTTGGGCCCGGCGGCACTTCCGCTCGCAGGGATGGGTGCAGACCCGGCCGCAAACCGCGGGGAAGGGATTGTCCTGACGAATGAGGCGGTAGGCATCCATGAAGCGGCCTTCCTGGATCAGCGCCATATAGCCGGGGACATTGACCCCAGCGGGGCAAGCGTTCTGGCAGGGGGAAATGAACATGGTAGAGCAGACCCCCGCTTCGCACCGGTGGTCATGGATGTGCTCTTCGTACTCCCTGGCAAAATACTGCATGGTGGACAACACCGGGTTAGGCGCCGTTTGGCCCAAACCGCACATGGCGGTTTCTTTGATGTTAAGGGATAACTCCTCCAGGGCGGCAATGTCCTCTTCCTTGCCCTCGCCCCTGGTGATGCGCTCCAGGATTTCCAGCATGCGCTTGGTACCAATCCGGCAGGGGACGCATTTGCCGCAGCTTTCGTCCTGGATGAAGTCCAGGAAGAACCGGGCGGTATCCACCATGCAGGTATCCTCGCTCATGACCACCAAGCCGCCTGAGCCCATGATGGCGCCCAGGGAAATCAAGGTATCATAATCCACGGAGGTATTCAGGTATTCCTTGGTGATACAGCCGCCAGAAGGGCCGCCGATCTGCGCCGCCTTAAAGGATTTGCCCTTTGGAATGCCGCCGCCGACGTTAAAAATCAAGTTGCCCAAAGTGATGCCCATCGGCACCTCGGCAATGCCCGCGTTGACGATATCTCCCGCCAATGCGAACACCTTTGTGCCCTTGGATCTGCCCACACCAATGGAAGCGAACCAATCCGCACCTTTGGAAAGAATTACGGGCACATTGGCGAAGGTCTCCACGTTGTTGATGATGGTTGGGCACCCATAGAGGCCCTTTTCAAAGGGGAACGGGGGCTTTTGAGAGGGCTCGCCGCGCATGCCTTCCACGGAGTGCATCAGTGCTGTTTCCTCACCGCAGACAAAGGCGCCCGCGCCGATTCTCACTTCCAGGTCAAAGCTGAATTTGCTGCCCAGAATGTTTTTGCCTAGAATACCCGCTTCCCGCGCGGATTCAATGGCTTTGCGCAGGCGGTCCACGGCGATGGGATACTCCGCCCGGACATAGACAAAGCCCATGTTGGCGCCAATGGCATAGGCGCCGATCATCATGCCCTCGATGATGCCAAAGGGATCGCTTTCGATGAGGGAACGATCCATAAAGGCGCCGGGATCCCCTTCATCGGCGTTGCAGATGATGTACTTTTGATCGCCGGGCGCGTTATAGCCCGCTTCCCATTTGACGCCGGTGGGGAATCCGCCGCCGCCACGGCCACGAAGGCCGGAACGCTTCAGTTCTTCCACGACTGCCTTCCGGTCCATTTCGGTGAGAGCCTTAGCCAACGCTGAAAAGCCGCCTACGGCGATATAGTTTGGCAAGGACAGGAAGTCAACCTTACCGAAGTTCCGAAGGGCTATGGGCAGCTGTTCCGCGAAAAAAGGGATGTCCTTCATGAGCGGGATGTGATGCTTTTCATTTACATCGTAGTAGGTATATTCTTCCAAAACCTTGCCGTGGCCAATATGATTGTAAAGAATTTCCTTGGCCATAGCCGCCGTTACCTTGACGTAGAAAACCCCTTCAGGCATGATATACATCACGGGACCCAAAGCGCACAAGCCCATGCAGCCGGTGAATGTGACGCCCACCGTCTTGTCCAACCCGGTCTGGGTCAGATATTCCGTCACGGCGTCACGGGTCGCCAAGCATCCTGCTGAGTAGCAGCCGCCACCGCCGCAAACAAACACATGGGACTTGAACGGTTCTTGAGCCTCGTTAAATTCCTTGGCGACCTTCTGGAGATCGCGTACAGTTTTAATGGTCATTCCACATCACCCCTCGATCTCAGTATTTCGCCAAAATCTTTTCGATTTTATCCGGGTTCACCTGCTGGTAGACCTCCTCGTCAATCATGATGACCGGCGCGAGACCGCACGCACCAAGGCACCGTGTGATCTGAATGGAGAACTTGCCGTCATCGGTGGTTTGGCCCACGTTAATGCCCAGCGCCTCCTCCAAGCGATCTACGATGCGCTTTCCGCCGCGCACATAACAGGCGGTGCCCATGCAAATCCGGATGGCGTGGTCTGCTCGGGGGATCATGGAAAAATAAGAATAGAAAGTGACCACGCTGGAAACATAGCTCAGCGTCATCCCCATGCCGTCGGCGATCACACGCTGAATCTCCAGCGGAAGATAGCCGTAGATCTCCTGCGTCAGGTGCAGGACGGTGATCAAACAGCCTTCTTTGTCCTTGTATGTCTCAACAACTTTTTGGATTGCCGCTAACTTCTCCGCTTCTTCAGCGCTCGTGTCGATGGCAACGGACGTCTGCTTATTATCTGTGCTCATGCCTCTCCAATCTCTCCTTCTAATTCTCCTGTTGGTTCCCCTACAAACCGTTAAAAATATATCATTCAATTTGATGATAATCAAGAATCTTGTCTGTTTGCCAAACAAAAACATTCGACACAAATTTGACAACTGGAAGTATTGATGTTTTTTATTCAATTTGGTATACTTCTTAATATGAAGAGCAAGGAGCAAACGCCTCTGGCATATCTGATGGCGCTTCTGGATGTAAGCCTGTTGGACTTGGCGGATTATCTCTATGTGGCGCAAACCAGTGTCAGCAAATGGAAAACAGGCGCCAGAACCCTTAAGACAGATTCGCCGCATTTTGCGGGCATCGTGGAGTTTTTCGCGCTATTGGCCAGAGATATAGGAAAGCGTGAAAAGCTAGTGCGCCTTTTTCAGGACCTGTACCCGGATCAAAACCATGGGGACGATGAATCCATCCCCGCTTTTCTGCGGGCATTTTTAAGCGATAATCTGCTTCCGTCCGCCGCCATAAGAAATTCGCTGGATGAATCGGGAAAACTGTATGGGGCCGGAATTTCTGTTTACACAGGCGACGACGGGTTTAAAAATGCCTTTGCCCAGCTTTCC
>JAVBOX010000033.1:0-3343 GCA_031550095.1 Eubacteriales bacterium | reverse complement strand
GGTCATGTACAGATGGGCATCGTCCTGGGTAAAGGCCCGAACCCGCATCAACCCATGGAGGGCGCCGCTCATCTCATGCCGATGGACCAAGCCAAGTTCCGCCATCCTAAGGGGCAGATCCCGGTAGGAATGCATATGGCCCTTGTACACGAGGATGCCCCCCGGACAGTTCATGGGTTTCACGCAAAAATCCATATCATCGATCTTTGTGGTGTACATGTTATCCCGGTAATGATCCCAATGGCCACTCTGCTCCCACAGGTTTTGTGTCAGCAAAATAGGCGTCTTGATTTCGCTATAGCCATTCTCGCGATGTGCGCGGCGCCAATATTCCTCCAAAAGGTTCCTCAGGATCATGCCCTTGGGATGAAAGAATGGGAAGCCCGGGCCTTCGTCCAGCAATGAAAAGAGATCCAGTTCCTTGCCGAGCTTACGATGATCCCGCAGCTTTGCCTCCTCAAGCCGAGCGATATAGGCATCTAGCTCTTCCTTGGAAGGGAACGCTGTGCCATAGATGCGCTGAAGCATCTTGTTAGCCTCGCTGCCCCGCCAATAGGCGCCCGCCACATGGGTAAGCTTAACAGCTTTCACCTTTCCTGTCGAGGGCAAATGGGGGCCGGCGCACAGATCCACAAAATCGCCCTGCCGGTAGAATGAAATAACCGCATCCTCCGGCAAGTCCTGAATCAGCTCCACCTTATAGGGCTCCCCGCGCTCTTCCATATAGCGGATCGCCTCCGCCCTTGGCAGTTCAAACCGCTCCAGCCGGGTGTTCTGCTTGATGATTTTCCCCATGGCCTTCTCAATGGCCGCTAAATCCGCGGTAGAGAAGGGTTCTGCGGTATCAAAGTCGTAGTAGAAGCCGTTGTCGATGGCGGGGCCGATGGCCAGTTTCGCGTCGGGCCGCACCGACTTGACCGCCTCCGCCATGATATGGGAGGCCGTGTGCCGGTAGGTCTTGCGCCCTTCCTCATCCTCAAACGTGAGAATTTCCACTTGGTCTCCCTCATTCAAAGGATGCCAAAGCTCGGTGACCGATCCATTGACGCGAGCCGCAATGGCTTGCTTTTTCAACTCCGGATCCTGTGACGCCAAATCAAGAGGCGTCATGCCGTCCTTTGCGATTGTTTCCATGGCTCATTCCTCCTCAAATGGTGCAAAAAAGCCGCCCCCTACGCGGGGACGGCGCTATGCCGTGGTTCCACCCTGCTTTGTTTTATAAAAAAACCTCATAACGCGATATCGCCGCGCAGCGCCTTCTGTCTGAGGGTGGTCTTCGCCAGGATTCGAACGCGGAGCTTTCAGCTTTTGCCCCGCTCTCTGAGAACGATAATCCGGGGTACTCTTCCTCGTCACTCAAAAGGATGACGATATCCTACACCGAAAGCGCACAAATGTCAAGAACGAAATGCTTATGCGGGAAAAGTGCACGGCCCTTTACGCCTCATCCTCCGAGAGGAACTCAATGCCATCCGGGGACATGCGGACAATTCGCGCCAAGGAAAACACATCAATACCATGGGCGTCCAACCGCTTTCGGCCAGGTTGAAATGTCTTCTCGATGACGATGCCGATGCCAATAAGCTCACATCCGGCCTCGTGGATGATCTTGGCTGCGCCCAGCGCCGCCTCTCCCATGGCCAAAAAGTCATCAATAAAAAGAACCTTCCCGCCTTTGGGGAGAAACTTGGCGGATACGGTCATCTCATACTGTATGTTTTTCGTGAAGGACTGTACATTGGTCTGGTACACCGTTCCATTGGTGATGCGGGAGGTGTGCTTTTTGAAAACCACCATGGGAAGGCCAAGTTCCAGGGCGCACATGCCCGCGGGGGCTATGCCTGAGCTTTCCACAGTCATGACAAGGGTGATTCCTCGATCCTTGAAATGCTCGGCAAATGCATGCCCGACTTGGCGCATGAGGTCCATGTCGATTTGATGATTTAAGAACGAATCCACCAAAAGAATATTCCCGTCCAATACCCGGCTTTCTTGGGCAATGCGCTGCTCAATGAACTCCATCGCTGCCGCCTCCACACTCTTGGGTTGGTGATGATTGTAGCGCATGCGATGCCCAAAGGCAATATTCAGCCGGGAAAAATCCGAATATTTTATCTATTTTTGTCGGATTGTTCGGATTCAAAGCCGTTTTTCTCCCCAATGAAGTACAGCGGGCGGCCTTTCACCTCATCATAAATGCGCCCGACATACGCGCCTAAAACCCCCAGGCATCCGACGACGGCGCCGCTGAGCAAAAAGGCCAGGGCCCCAAGGGCCGACATCCCATAACCAGAGCCACCAAAGATGGCGATGAAAAAGAGAATCAGCAGCCATAACCCGCCTGCGGCGGCCAACAGGCATCCAAGCCCAGTAATCCATGCCAGGGGCTTCAGAGAAAAGGATAGCATGCCGTCCATGGCAAGTTTCAGCATTTTTTTTATGGGGTATTTTGTCTCCCCCGCAAAGCGCCTGTCCCGGTTGTAAAGCACCTCCGCCTGCCGAAAGCCTACCCACGTGAACATCCCCCGCAAGTACCGGTTGTGCTCCGGCATGGCTCGCACCGCGTCCGCCGCTTTCCGGCTCACCAGGCGGAAATCCCCCGTATCCTCCGGCATTTTCACCCCGGAAAGCCCGTTGATCACCCGGTAAAAAGCCCAGGCGGTGAATTTCTTAAAGGCAGTTTCCCCTTCCCGCCTTGCCCGCTTCCCGTATACGACATCATGCCCTTCCCGCCACTTGGCCACCAACTCGGGAATGACCTCCGGCGGATCCTGCAAATCGCAGTCGATGATGATGACGGCGTCTCCCACGGCCGCGTCCAACCCGGCGGTGACGGCTGTCTGATGGCCGAAATTTCGGGAAAAATGAAGCGCACGCACCTCCTTGTGCTCCGCCGAGAGCTCACGGAGGATGTTCCCAGTCTTGTCCCGGCTTCCGTCATTGACAAAAATGAGCTCATAGGGCTCACCGATACCCCGCATGGCGGCATCCAGCCGATCATAGAAAACCCTTAGCACCTCTTCTTCGTTATAAGCAGGAATCACGACCGACAAAACAGGGTTCATACGCCCTCCTCCATCCGCTTCACCGCTTCCCAATAGGCATCCATTTCAGGAAGTCCCATGCCCCTGAACTGCTTGCCATCCGCCACAATGGCTCGCTCCATTTGGGTGAACCTATGGATAAACTTCTCCGTGGCACGTCTCAGGGCAATTTCAGGCTGCACCCCCGCCAGCCGGGCCGCGTTTACCACAGCGAACAGCAGGTCTCCCAACTCCCCCTCAGGATCCCTCCCCGCATGAAGCTCTTCCCGAACCTCATCTGCCTCTTCCTGAACCTTGTC
>JAVBOX010000074.1:0-15244 GCA_031550095.1 Eubacteriales bacterium | reverse complement strand
TCCTCCTTGCGTCCCCGGCCGTTTCCCGCTATACTTATACCATGTTTCATATTGTTTTAGTGGAACCCGAAAACCCCCAGAACAAGGGCAACATCGCCCGCACCTGCGCGGCCACGGGCGCTTCCCTTCATTTAATTCGTCCCCTGGGCTTTTCCCTGGACGACCGCTATTTGAAGCGGGCCGGGTTGGACTACTGGCCCATGGCGAATGTGCGGGTTCATGAAAATTTTCCCGCCCTGCTCTCGGAACACCCAGGCGCACCTTATTTCTTTTTTACCACCAAGGGCGCCCGGCAGCACACGTCTCTGGCCTATCCGGAGGGATCCCTTCTGGTCTTTGGCCGTGAGACAAAGGGACTGCCGGAATGGATCTTGGCCAAATACCCCGGCCAGTGCGCCAGAATTCCCATGCGGGAGGGCGCCCGCTCCCTTAACCTTTCCAATTCAGTTGCCATTGCCCTCTATGAAGCGCTTCGCCAGCATGGCTTTTCCGGCCTTCAATCCGAGGGAAGTCTGTCAGGGCGGGAGGAAGATGCGCCAGGCTGGCTCGATTATCTCTGATGGGAAGAAGCGCCATGGGTAAACCGTCTGTTTATGAGAGCGGCATGGAGCATGGGACGGGAGGCGTTAGGTATGCGCAATGAGGAACGAATTCTGGAAAGGCGAATGCAGTTTAAGGCCATGGCGGGAGTTATGGACTTTTTTGGTGTCATCGGCTGTGCCATTTTAATCGTGGCGTTGCTGGCGTTGCTGGCCAATCTCTATTCCTGGTTGGTCAATGATCTGACCCAATCCTTTTCCGAACTTCAAAAGAGCGTTACAGAGGCGTTGATGGTCCATTAACCTCTGTCCGGCGCTTGGGCAAAAAGAGGGGGAACAGCCTGTGGAGGTTTCCTGGCCCGCGCTGCTGTCTGAAATCGAGGCATGTCAAAAATGCCGGTTATGTGAGAAGCGAACCCATACGGTGCCTGGGGAGGGAAACCCTCTGGCGGAGCTGCTGCTCATCGGAGAGGGCCCAGGCCGAGATGAGGATCTGCTGGGTCGCCCCTTCGTCGGCGCGGCGGGCATGCTTTTGGAAAAGATGCTGGCGGCCATTCATTTATCAAGAAATGATGTATACATCGCCAATGTGGTCAAGTGCAGGCCTCCGGGCAACCGAGCCCCGGAGGCGGATGAGACGGCCGCTTGTATGCCCTTTCTCAGGGCACAGGTGGCTCTGATTCGCCCGAGGGTCATTGTGTTGCTGGGCGCCAGCGCCCTGCGGGCCGTGCTGGGAAATGAAATGCGCATCACCCAGCGGCGAGGCCAATGGGCTGAGCGAAAGGGCATCTGGATCATGCCCACATTTCATCCCGCGGCCTTGCTTCGGGATGAAAGCAAAAAACGCCCTGTGTGGGAGGATCTCAAGCTCGTGCGGGATAAGCTCGCGGCCCTGAGCAACGACCAGGTGGCCCCATGAACCCCATCGAGCTGCTAAACCGCGAATATATGGAATTATTGCGAGGGAAATACGCGCTGGTGCCTGGAGAAGGGAACATTAAGGCCCGCCTTCTTCTGGTTGGGGAGGCTCCCGGCGAAAAAGAAACGCAAAATGGCCGTCCTTTCGTGGGCACGGCGGGAAAAAACCTGGACGCGTTTTTGGGGCGCATCGGCCTTGCCCGGGAAGACCTGTACATCACCAATGCCGTTAAATTTCGCCCCATCAGGCAAGGCGCAAGCGGAAGGCTCTCCAACCGGGCGCCTACCCGGGAGGAAGTCCTTTTGTTCCGCCCTTGGCTTCTCAATGAAATTGCCCTGGTGATGCCGCTTGTGGTGGCAACCCTGGGCAATACGGCGCTTCACGCTGTGACGGGGAATGACCGCGTTATCGGTGATGTCCATGGGGCGCCCTTTGCCAAGGATGGCCGGTGGACCCTTTTCCCCCTATATCACCCGGCCTCCGTGATCTACCGGCGGGAGCTGAGGGAGGTCTACGAGGCGGACTTGAAGAAGCTGCGGAGCTTCCTTGAAAGCATCGGGGCTTGCTAGGCTCAATACTCTTTTCCCTCAAACCGCCTGCAGATGACGTATTTGGAGACAGCCAGCCGCTCCGCGAAGGCGCCCGAGAGCACGCTCTGCAGGTAATCCGGCAGCACTCGGTTGAACTTCACTTCCAAGACAATCAGGTTGTCATCCAGGGCGGGCAGCGTGGGCAAATACCGGTTAAACAGATCGGTTTTGAAAAGCCCCGTATGCAGCTGCTTGTCAAACGTGATGCGCACCTCTTCCGCCGGATGGATGTAGGCTTCCCGGACATAATCCACGATGACCACCGGCCTTAACAGCCGGGTTTTCATTTCCTTGTATACGTCGTGGAGAAGCGTTTCCCCTGTTTCCTCCAAACCGCTTGTGTCCCCGGCAATGAGTTGCTCCGCCAGGTCTCGGGGGATGCCCAAGGAACTTTTGGAGATGAGATCGCCGTATTTGGCCTTGCACTCCAACTTGATCTGCTTATCCGAAAAATTATAGATGCGGATGCGGTATTTTTTCCGGTCGCCCACACCGCTGATCTTTTCAAAGAGAAAATCATCAAACACCGTGTCAAAATACAGGGACCGGACAGCGTATTCGTTGTACTCGTCGCCGGCTGGATCCCGCTGAAGCAAATAATCCAGCGTGCGGCTGAGATGCGCGTACTCGCCGTAGTTGATAAGGAATTTCAGTTCATGCCGAACCGGCGGGCGTCCAGCCATCTTAAGCGCCTGCCTCGCTCTGGCACGCTACCAGCGTCGCGTCGTAAACTCCGTCAATGCCCAGCATCTGGCTGATCACATCCTGCCGCTCGTTGATGCGCAGCTCCACGGTCATTTCCGCGCCATTTTGGGTGACCGTCTTGGACCGGAGGCGGCGGTACTTGATCCGGGCCAGGATGCTCTGGATATCCTGGGTGGCGTCCTCGTCATAGTGGAGCACCAGCAGATAGCTTGTGGCGCTGGGCAACTTCACGAATGTCATCAGCAGCACGATGATGGAAATGCCCAGCACCACCACAAGGGCGATGAGATACAGCTCCGCGCCAAGAAGAATGCCCATGGTCAATGCCCAGAACATATAAGCGGTATCCATGGGATCCTTCACTGCCGTGCGGAAGCGGACGATGGACAGGGCGCCCACCATGCCCATGGAGAGCGCGATGTTGGACTTGATGCACATGACCACCGGCGTGGTGATCAGGGTTAGCATCACCAGCGTCAGGGAAAAGGACGGCGAGTAAAGCACGCCCCGGAAAGCCCGCCGGTACACCAGCGCGATGATGACGCCGACGACAAAGCCCATGAGCAGCGCGATGACCATTTTCAGGGGGGTGAGGGTTGCGAGCTGTGTGGAGATGGTGTCCAGCACGCTGCTCTTGACAATATCGGATACGGAGAGTGGATTGAGTGTGGCGGCCGGGTCGTTCATGTCGTGGTTCCTCCTTGCCTTCTTGTGCTCGGGCAGATATTGGCTTAATTATCCTTCCATTCCAGGGGTCTTTCGCCGAAGTACTCGATCATCTGCTGATTGGACAGCTCAAACCATTCCTGCGCTTGGCCCCAGACGATATAGGGGCGGGCGCGGATGATATTCTTCTGCCGGTTGACGCGGTTCTTCCAGTAGTTTAGGGCAGCCCCCGGATCGGCGGGGGGATCGCTGGCGACAAGCTTGCTGGTGAGCCCCGCCCAACGGTTGAAGTGAAGGCCCATTTCCGGTTCGATGGCCGCCGCCATCTGATCCAAAAGCGCCAGGATGCGGTCCGTGTCGGTCAGGTAGTTCTGATATAGGTAGCCATACCGCTTTAGGAACTTATCCTGCATCTCCGGCACCTCCAGGAGCTTGCGGATTAAAATGTTTTCAAAATCCTGATCGCCCGCGCCTTTTGGATCCAGCCATACTGTGAAGCCATTCGTGTTTCGGAACCAGTAGCCCCAGTCCAAATCGAACAAAACCCATTTCCACTTGGCGCTGGACACCCGCTGCCTGTAAAATTTGATGTTGCCGGCGTCCGTGTTGCCGAAATACATCTCAAAGATCATAAAATCGAAGTAGTTGTCCACATCCACCCAGTTTTTAACGGTCTTTAATGCTTCCGGGTCGTTTAGGTCATGTTTTTTCACATAGTCCAACAGATCCTTGTAGTTGGTAAAGGATCCATTGAGCACGGCGTTGTCGCCCTTGATCAAGTCCACAGCCTCAGGATCGGTCCAACCTTCGTAGGCCGCGATGGAGTGGGCGTTGATCCGCTCGCGAATGTCGTACTGCCCCCAGTATTCGCCGTTCAGGTAGACGATCACGGGCGCTGAGGCCATATGAATGATCCTGGAATCCGTCCAGTCCACAATCTTGGAGATCATGGAATCCATCAGCCGGGAGTAAGAACCGTCATTTCCGCCGTTGCGCAGGATGATGGCCTTATAGGAGGTGAAAGGCCGATCCGGGAAGAAGGGGTAGTCAAAGGCGGTGGAGCCATAGCTGGCCTTGGCGGTCAGCCGGAAGCTCTTCTGGGCGATGTCCAGGCTGAACTGGCCATGGAGCATGCCGGCCACCGTTTGGTTGAATAGCTGCTTCCCCTCGGAGGTGAAGAACTCCACATTGGTCAGGCGTTCCCGCTGGCTCCGGTCTGTCTTCATCGCCCGGTAGGTGGTCTTTTTGAAAGGAACCTTGGCGTAGGTTTCGTCGTTCCCCTCGGCGTAGATGCCGGTGAGAGGATTCCACAGGTCGTCCGGGTCGATGGAAAGCGAGACGACCGGCAGAATATGATACGCGTTGATGAGGATCGACTCTGTGGCGATGTCCGATGGCCGAAGGCCCGGCATAAAGCCCCTTGCCCGTACGACGGAAGCTTTCTTGATTTCGATGGGGCCAGTATAATCCTGACCTATGGTTTCGCTTGGGATGGAGCCGTCGGTCGTATATCGTATCAGCACGCCGCTGGGGGCGGACAATGTTACGGTTTGGGCGCGATAATAAAGGCCGCCCTTTAGATCGATGGTAGGCATTGGGGCATACCCGGCGAAGCTCTGTTCCGTATTCTTGGCGGCGGGGGTTGGGGTTTCATAATAAAAAAGACCGCCCTGGTCAAAGTTTCGCCCGTAAGTATTGTTCGTGGCAAGCCTTGGTACGACCAGCTTATCCAGGATCTCGCCTTCCGGTGTGGCCAAGACCACCGTTTCGCCCAGGGCGCTTAAGCGAAAGTTGGTGTGAATGGCGCTGCTCCCCGTTGGGGAGCGGGAAAGGCCGCTGGCAAAAACGATAAGATATTCCCCGGGTTGAATGGTTACGTCGGGAAAACGCCACTTTCGCGGCCGGCTGATAGAGTCGGAAAGCCCCCAGTCCCTTAGATTGACGGCTTCGTTGCCCCGGTTGACCAGTTCAATCCAGTCATAGCTGGTTTTCCCGTAGACTGTTTCGACCCCCGTGGAGTTGGTAATGACCTCGGAAATAAAGATACCGCTCGTGTTTCTGCCTCGCAAAAGCGCATCGGTTTCAATTTCCCCCGATCGGTTGTTTGGGAAGCCGGGGGTGGGCTGGTTAAAAATTTTCCAGCTGGTACTGAGGCCTTCTCTCCGGCCAAAGGAGGTGTCGTCCTCCATGAGGTCATAGGTAACCCGGTCAACCATCTGCCTGAGGATGTCCGACAGGATCACGGTCTCCCCCTCGGCGGAGAGGCGGAAGTTGGTATGGGGATGGGTTCCATCCGCGCCTGACCGGTTCTTTCCGGACGCGAAGACCAGATAATACGCGCCAGGCTCAATGGACGCACCTTGGGGGAAACGCCACTTCACCGGGTTGGACTGGTCGTCGCTCAAAGCGTAGTTGGATAGATCCACCTTCAGATTGCCCCCGTTATACAGCTCAATCCAATCCGAATACTCCCCATCCTCATCGGCGATGGTGGTACGGTTGGTAGGACAGAGTTCACTGATGACGAGGCCGTAGGCCTCCCGCACGGCGGTGGTGTGAAGGGCTATGTAGCCCTCTTCTGTGTTTGGGTATCCGGGAGTGGAGCGCTCCGTGATTTCCCAGCCGTTATCGGTTCGGGCATAGCTCACATCCTGGCCCAAGGGCGGCAATACCACCGTGTCCAGGGGAAGGGAGTTCCCGTCGTAGAGGGTGATGGTTTCGCCCAGGGAGGATATTTTAAACCTGGCGTGGAGGGGCTGATCGGGCTCTGCAATGTTGATGTCGTCACAAAAGACGACAATATGGCCTCCGGCGGGAAGATCAATGTTGGGGAAGATGAAAAGGATGCGGTCTGGTCGATCCGAAAGGCCAATTCCCCTTAAATTTACCGGGGCATCCCCCGTATTTTCAATTTCGAGCCAATCCGGATATGTGCCTTTTTCGTCCGGATAGGCGCTCTTGTTGGAAGCCATGATCTCGCTGATCCGAAGGGGAAGATCCTCCGGAACCCCGGCGGCGCCACTGCCGTTTTCCCCTGTGATCATGTTCGTGGCAGCCATTTGCATGGGTTCTTTGGGCAATACAATAACAATCAAAGCCAAGATGGCCATGAATAGCAGCAATAAGAAACTGTTGCGAATGGGCGTGCCCCGCTTGGCGGGCTTTCCGCTCCGCTTGGCGCTCACAATCTCTGGCTGGAGTCTAGGCAATGGGCTGCTCCTTTCGATGGGCTAAAAAATATTATAACATACAAAAAGAAAACGAACCACCCCTACGCCAACTTCCCCGAAAAAGAAAGAAATTTCGCGCTCCGTCTTCGCATACGATGATAGAGCGAGGAGGGTGGCAGATGAAGTTAGGGATTGGGTTGGAAGGCGGCGGCGTTCGGTGCGCGGCGCAGGCGGGCATTTTGGGGGCGCTGCTCGCGTCTGGCATTCAGCCGTATTGTTACGCGGGGGTGGGCGCCGGGGCGTTGGTGGCGGCCTTGGCGGTTACGGACAGCCTTACGGAGGAAGTTGTTTTCTCCATGGCAAAGGCATCCTATCGAAATGCCGCGCTTCGAAATATGGCGCTTATAAAACGCTTAAAAAACCAGTTTGGCGGGTTATCCTTGCGGGATGCCCAACAGCTTGCCATGCCCACGGTGGATCTTGAGACGGGCGCGGTGCAGGTGCTTGCATCCATGCTGCCCATCATGCCAGATCCTCGTCCCTGGAGCCGCCAGGCGCTGATTTCATGCGCTGTTCGGGCGGCGATGGCGGCACCCGGCGTTTTGCCGCCCATGGGCTGGCGAGGGCATCGGCTGATGGGGGGAGGATTTCTGCGGGCAACGCTGCCGACGGTGCTCCGGGCAATGGGGGCGGACCGGGTGGTGGTGCTTCGCGTGCTGGACGCGGGCTGTGCGCAGTATGAAACCCATCCCGCCGCCCACGCCATCTGTGCGCATGCCACGGTTATGGCGCCGCCGCCTCATTGCGACCTGGTTATTTCTGTGGACGGCTATTCACCCATTCATGGGGTGCTTGACCGTGGCGGGGCGGATATATTCTACCAGGCGGGCCGGGCTGCCGCAATCAAGGCGCTGCCGGCCTTGGAGACCCTTTTGGGGATGAGGAACGGGAAAATCCTTCCCTTCCCAGGAGCGGAGGAATGCCATTAGGGCAACACCGCACAGTCGCGCACACCGTCCTTGCAGATCTTTTCGTGCTGCTCTGTGTCGCTCTTGCGGTCGCCGTATCGCTGTTACGGCTTCCCTCAGGCTCCTTGATCAGCGCGAAAATCTCTCGCAATGCCGGCGACGCTCCTTTGTGCGGTGTTGCCTTAGGGAAGCGCTGCCTCAGAAAAGCATGGGCACAAAGGTGTTGGCGATGCCGATGATGCCGCCCAGCAGTGCGCCGAGCCAAACGATGGCCCTGAGTTCCTTTCGCATTACCTGCATGATTAGGGTTTCCAGTTCCGTCATGCTCAGAGCGTTCAGCTTTTCCTCCACAATGGTGCCAAGGTCCAACGCGTGAAGGGCCATTGGCAGCACTTTTTCAATGGTCAATTTATACTGATCCATGATGAAGGCGCGGATATCTCCCGCCTTTTCTCCATATTTTTGCGCCAGAACACCCAGCGGGGTGTCGAGGCCGTCGCTGGCGGCTTTTTCAATCATTCCGTCCACCATGTCGGGCAAGTGGGTGGCAATCATCTCCCGGATGGATTGGGCGAGTTTTTCTTCCATGGAGACGCTCCGCTTTTCATCAAAAAACAGCGCAAGCGGCGCGGCGGGAGAGCCTTTGACGCGCTTTTTCGCTTCCTCGACGATGAGCGTCGCGGCAGGCTTTTCAATGCCGCTTTCCAGAATCTTTTCCATTAGGAAGATGCCGACGGCCCGTTTGGCCTCCGCCTCAAAGGCGGAAAGCGCTTCCTCGCCAAAGGCGGACGCCAGAAACATGCGGGGCGTGCGCTTTTCCGAGAGGATGGAGGACAAAACCTGATCCACAGCGCTTTCGGTCTTTTGGACCATCTCCGGGGACAGAAGCGCGGAAGCAATCACTTCAGCGCTCAGGAGGTCATGGTCCAAAACATCCCGGATGGATTTGGCAAGGCGTGGGCGCCCCTTGGGGATGATGCCCGGGGTGAAGGGGATCCGCTTTCCCCAAAGCCGCTTTTCCGTGTGCGGGCGGAACATCATCCGCACCGCGATATCGTTGGTGATATACCCGATGACGCCCCCAATAGCAGGGCCGATCAGCCATTGCCACTGCATGAATGTACCTCCTTAAGCGGATTATCCCGTGCCTATCCGCTTTTACATGCCTAAGACCAGATTATTTTGTCATGATGCCTCTTTTTTGTCAAGGAGATACGAACATTGAAGGAAAGGCGCCATGGTTTCGCGAAAAGAGACGCGAAGAGAGGTGAGACCCTATGGATTTGTTTGATATCATTGGGCCTGTGATGATCGGGCCCTCTAGTTCACATACGGCGGGAGCGGCGAGGATCGGCCGCATCGTCCGAAGGCTGCTAGGCGAGCCGATCGTAAAGGCCATTGTCGGCTTTCATGGCTCTTTCGCGAAGACCTGGAAAGGCCATGGGACGGATCGAGCGGTCATCGGCGGCTTGCAGGACATGGATGTAGACGATGTCCGCCTGCGCGATAGCCTTGCCCTGGCGGATGCCGGAGGGCTGGTCTATTCATTCGCGGCGGTTATCCTTCGGGATGCGCATCCCAACACCATGGTGATCCGCGCCACTGGCAAGAGCGGCCGGGGAATCATCGTGGAAGGCGCGTCCATCGGAGGGGGAAGCATACGGATTCACTCCATCGATGGATTGCAAGTTGATTTCTCCGGGGAGGAGAACACGCTGATCATCCGCCATCGGGATGCCCCGGGCACCATCGCCCAAGCCACCGGACTTATCGCCCGGGTGGGCGTGAACATTGCCGCCATGCGGGTATTTCGCCAGGAGGAGGGGGGAGACGCCGTGATGGTGCTGGAGCTGGACGCGCTGCCGGACGCCGGGACGGTATTGGCCCTCCGGGGTATCCATGGAGAGCAAAATGTGATCCTGCTGGAAAAGAGGCAATGATATGGAAAACTCGATGCAAAAATTGGTGGAGGCCGCGGGGAACGGCACCATGGCTGAGGCGGCCATAGCAGATCAGGCCAGGAAGAGCCATATGCCGCGGCAGGCTTTGATGGGGAAAATGAAGGTAGCCCTTGAGGTGATGCGGGCGTCCGTTGAGGAAGGGCTTCGTCCGGAGACGCGCTCGGTTTCCGGCATGACCGGAGGCCAGGCGGCGCTGCTGAACCGCTACGCGCCGATTGCGCTGGGGGGAGGCGTCCTTGGGAAGGCTTCGGCTAAAGCCTTGGCCATTGCCGAATGCAACGCCTGCATGGGCAAAATCGTCGCGGCGCCTACGGCGGGTTCCTGCGGCATACTCCCCGCCGCGCTGCTGACAATGCAGGAAGTTCGCGCATATACGGACGACCAATTGATCAGCGGCTTGTTTTGCGCGGCGGCTGTGGGGCGTGTGATTGCCAAGCGGGCAAGCATCTCCGGCGCGGAAGGCGGTTGCCAGGCGGAATGCGGCAGCGCGGCGGCAATGGCTGCCGCCGCGCTGGTGGAACTGGCGGGAGGAACGCCTCAGATGGCTTCCGACGCCTGCGCGTTTGCGCTTATGAACAGCCTTGGCCTGGTCTGCGACCCGGTGGGCGGCCTTGTTGAGGTGCCGTGTGTGTACCGAAATGTGGCCGGGGTGACAAACGCCCTTTCAGCGGCGGATATGGCGCTGTCCGGCATTGTTTCGCCTATCTCCGCCGATGAGGCCATTGACGCCATGCGGGCGGTTGGAGACGCTTTGCCCGCCTCTTTGCGGGAAACGGGAGAAGGGGGGTGCGCCCTTTGCGTAGCGCGGAGAGTAGAATGAGACGGGAGTGCGCAGGTTCCTTTGCTTCGGATATTGGCGCATTTATGAAAAAACCGCTTGCCAACTGGCAAGCGGTCATGTACCGTAATCTATTAGGAGTTGAACTGCTTGGCATCGTGCGGGAACGCCCAATCGTCGCCGCCGGTGGTGTGCTTCGCCTTCGCTTCGAAGTGCTGGTTGTTGGCATAGGAAGAGGTCTGGTTGTAGTAGTTGCAGATGTTGGAGCCAGTGGCCTTATGATCGCAAGCACTGCCACGGACAAACGTTCCGTTGCCCTGCCCGCCATTGGGAACGGGCAACCAAGAAAGCCATTCATCAAGAGGCTGGACGGCCGTCGCGCCTGTGGTATCGGTAGTCCACCAGCCGGTGACATCATTGATGGTGAACTTCGCAACGCCGGGCAGCGGATTGGCATCGCCGACTGCATTGATCGCGGCCAGAGGATTAAGATCAAAACCAAGGGCCAGCCAGGGAGTCATGCTCACGTGCTTGAGGGTGCGATAATTCTTAAAGCCATTGCCGATCCAGCCGCCATTGAGAACCTCCCAATAGACGTTGGTGGGCGAGGGAACCTGACGATAGCAGCAGGTGGCGGCGACAGACTCGTTCATCGCCATTTTGTTCATAGAAACGATAGGCATCAACATTGTTTTTTCCCCTCCTGTAATTGAAGTTCGTATGTATAATAACACCCCCCGATGTTTATGTCAACCATTTTTTGAAAAATTTTCATGATTAACGCCCATTTTCCCTGTTTCAGCGGGATGAAAAGGGCATTTTGCATCGTTCCCACACCGCCCTGTATTGTTATTTAGTAGAAGGAATTCTGCCGCAAGGTTTCATGCGTTTTTCAAAGAAACGCGCACACTCTGTGCGCTGCCATGCCTTCTCTCATCAACAATTTCCACACTTCCATAGGCAAAACCTTCACAATCGTTCTTTTGGGTGATCCCCCATGGATTTCGTCCATTGTGTACCGTTTGCGAGCGTGCTATAAAGGGAATAGCCAGTTGCGCGGGGAGGAGAAATTGTGACTTCAAAAACACCCGTATTGGAAAGAGGCGGCTTTGCAGGGCGTCTGCGTGCCGGAATTCGGCGGGATTGGATGCTCTACCTGATGCTTTTGATTCCCGCGGCCTATCTTTTTCTCTTCAAGTACGTCCCATTGGGCGGCCTTCGCCTTGCTTTCCAAGGAAAGCCTTTGAAGATATCCCTGCCGTACAGCGGCGAATACGCGGGCCTTGAAATTTTTGCCAACGTCTTTCGGGATAAGGAGTTCTTTCTTGCCCTGCGGAATACGCTTATGCTCAACTTTCTGGATTTGCTTGTTGGTTTTCCGTTTCCCATTTTGTTGGCCCTCATGCTCAACGAAATTCGCCACCAGCGGTTCAAACGCCTTGGGCAGACGATCCTCTACCTGCCTCACTTTCTGTCCTGGGTGATCGTCGCGGGCATCATGTATCAGCTCCTCGCTCCCCATAGCGGGCTGATCAACATTCTGATCCGGAATATGGGAGGGCAGCCCGTCCAGTTTTTGACCCAGAACGCCAACTGGGTCGCTTCCTACACCCTGATTGGCGTTTGGCAAAACATGGGGTGGGGCTCTATCATTTACCTGGCGGCCATCTCCTCCATCAGTCCCGAGCTCTATGAGGCTGCCACCATGGATGGGGCGGGCCGGTGGCGGAAAATTTGGTCGGTTACGCTGCCCTGCATTCGCGCCACCATCGTGGTCATGCTGATCATGCAGCTTGGCAGAATGATGGGATCGGGGTTTGAGAGGGCTAAATCCCTGGGCAATGTGATGGTCCGCAACGCCTATTATGTGCTGTCCATCTTCATTTACGAAAAGGGCCTTGCCTCCGCGCCGCCCAAGTATAATCTGGCCACAGCGGTGGGTATGTTCCAAGGCGTCGTCGGCCTCTTGCTGGTGGTGCTGGCGGATTTCTTCTGCAAGCGCATTGGCGAGGACGGGCTTTTATGACAGTCGGAAAGGGGGCGTGTCCATGACAGCCGCGGAGCGAAAGACGGTTTCGAGGCGAATACGCCGCAAGCCGGGCGAAATCATTGGCGAAGCACTGATTTATCTGTTTGTCACCCTGCTCTCCCTTTCCTGCTTGCTGCCCTTTCTCCATGTGGTGGCCAAGTCCGTTTCCTCCAACGGGCCGGTGACGGCCATGCAGGTTCTTTTGCTGCCAAAGCAGCCTAACTTTGAGGCATACCGGCAGGTTTTTTCCGACCGGGCCATGATGCGCGCCCTGTGGTTTTCGGTGCGGGTGACGGTGATTTTCACTGTGATCGGCATGGCGCTGACCATTCTGGCCGCATATCCTCTTGCTCGCAAAAGGCTTATGGGTCGGTCTCTTTTCACCTTTTTCTTCGTCTTTACCCTTTACTTTACAGCTGGCATTATCCCGGATTTCCTTCTGATGCGGGATCTGGGGCTCCTTAACACCCGCTGGGCGATCATCCTGCCCCTGGCCCTTTCTCCCTACAACCTGATCATCCTGAAAAATTACTTTCAAAACAGCATTCCCGATTCCCTGGAGGAAAGCGCCTTCATCGATGGGGCCAATGATTTTTCCATCCTTCTTAAAATCTTCTTGCCCCTGAGCATGCCGGTGCTGGCCACCCTGACGCTTTTCTACGCCGTTGGCCGCTGGAACGCCTATCAGGATGTGATGTTCTACATCACCAAGGACACAAGCCTGTATACGCTTCAATATAAACTGTCATTATTTGTCGATACGTCGGGCCAGAATATGGGCACCCTGGAAGCCTCTGTCGGCGCACCCTTTGTTGTCCAGGAAGTGGTTCAATCCGCCTGCATCGTCTTTGCCACCGTGCCCATTCTGGTGATCTATCCCTTTTTACAGCGCTATTTTGTCAAAGGGGTCATGATTGGAGCCGTGAAAGGCTGAGTATATCGCCGCGTCCGCGGTGAATATAGAAGAATCTAAATGGAAAGGGGCATTTTGGGTTATGAAGAAACTGGTTTCGCTTCTGTTGGCGCTTTCGATGATTCTAGGGTTCATGGTTTTCGCTACCGCGGAAGATGGCTGGATCACAATCCAGATTCCTGTGTACGACAGGAATAACGCGGGCTTGCCGCCGGTGGACAACAACTACTGGACGAACTATATTCAAGAGAACTTTGGCGACCCCAACAAGATCCACGTGGAGTATGTGGCCATCCCCAGGACGGCGTGTATCGACAAGTTCAACACGCTGCTCATTTCTGGGGACGCTCCGGATTTGATTTTTGATTATGACTACCCAAACATGGTTGCCTTTGCCTCCTCGGGCGCCCTGCAGCCGGTGAACATGGAGCAGCTCAAGGAGTTCGCGCCCACCTTCTACGCCAATAGCGAGGCGCTCCATCATTGGGGCGTGCTGGGCGGTGAGCAGATGTTCCTCTGCGCCAACCGCCCCACGGCGTATAACTTTGCCAGCGTCATCCGCCAGGACTGGCTGGATGCGGTGGGCAAAGCCATGCCGGCAAATATCGACGAATATACGGATGTTCTTAGGGCCTTCAAGGAAGCAAAGCTGGCGGGCGAGGATACCGTCCCCCTGGCCATCTACTTGCCACAGCCCAACACGCTTTTCGACTATGCCTTCCGGAATTATCCCTATCCGGAGGAGGATCTGGCGCTCTACAGCGACCTGTCCATTGCCCCTTTGACCACCGATTCCTTCAAGGCGATGCTGAGCTGGTATAACACCCTCTTCAACGAAGGCCTGATCAGCCCCGAGTTTGCTCTGGACGCTGATCAGACCAAGGCCCGCGCGGACTTCATGAACGGAAAAGCGGGCGTTTACGCCTTCTATTTGCAGAAGGAACCTCCCGTCATCCAGACGCTGATGGAATCCGCCCCCGACGCCAAGCTGTCCGTCCTGTCGCCCCAGGCGATGCAGACGGCCAACGGCAAGCCGGTTGAGTTCAAATATGCGGGCTATGGCATGGTGATGGGCATCAATGAAGCGTGTGAGCATCCCGAAGCGGTGTATCAATTCCTGGAGTGGATGAGCCAGCCGGAGAATCTGTTCATCATGCAGAACGGCTTTGAGGGTACGCACTATAACCTGGACGATGCGGGGTTGCCGGTTGCCATTGAGTATACGGGCGATGGGCAGCTCAACTATGGCTCCAACAAGGACATGTGGTGTGTGGTCATCGAGGGCAAAGTCTTTGGAGACGGCAGCCCGGAGGCGACCATCGCCGCCCAAAAGACCTTCCTGCCCACGGGGTTTGAGTACCTGCTGGAGGACCGCTACGCGGATTATCAGGAGTTTATCATGCCCTACTGGTATTCCAACTTCCAGTTTGACCGTGCGCTTGAACAGACCAATGAATACAAAGAGACCCTGAAATCCAAATTCCAGCAGTACGCTGTGGAGCTGATCATGTGCAAGCCCGAAGAATTTGAAGCCAAGTATGAGGCGGCCAAAGCAGATTATCTGGCAAGCGGCTATCAGCAGGTGCTGGATGAGCGGCTCGCTGTGTACAATGAGCTGAAGGCGAAGTAGTGATGTGAAAAAACGGAATGCAATATGCATTCCGTTCGACTGCACGGCCTTCCGGCCGTGAAAGGAATGTTTTCAGGCGGCAAGCCGCTTGAAAACTCCCCGCCCGGCAAAGCCGGACGATACGATTGAATATGAAGGGGCTGCGGCCCCTTCATGCATCTCGGGTTGAGGTGCCGGGCTTTGTTGATGGTCTAAAGCGGGGATCCAATGGGCTCCTGTCCCTTGGATCCCCGCTTAAGGCAACACCGCACAATCGCGCACGCGGTCTTTGCGGATCTTTTCGCGCTGCTCTGTGTCGCTCTTACGGTCGCCGTAGCGCTGCTACGGCTTCCTCCAGGCTTCTTGATCAGCACGAAAATCTCTCGCAATGCCAGCA
>JAVBOX010000061.1:0-17705 GCA_031550095.1 Eubacteriales bacterium | reverse complement strand
CTTGGCTGGAATGGGAAAAAGTCCGGATAATTCGACTTTCGCCGGAAAAGGACAGGAGACCATCCGCCTCAAAAGCGGTTCCCACTTGGGCGATGCCATCCACTGAGGCGAGGGCGGCCAAATCCTCCGGGGTGAAGCCGTTTGGGGATGTCAACTTCAGGTCATAAAGATGGTTCGCCTTATAATAATCATCCGCCGTAAGGAGTTGTGCGTCTGAAGAAAGCCGCAAGGCCAAAAAAGCGATGACACCAATTGAGGCGACGACGCAGACGCACCCAAAGAGCATCCACGTCCGCCGGATTGTGCGGTATAGCTCAATCCACTGCGTCTTGCGCATCTACTACTCCAATCAGCCTGTTCCTTCCGGGGCTAGGACATCACCATTGCAATTCCGTAGCGGAAACAGGATGCATATTGATGGCGATATCGGCAATGACACCGTCTTTGATCCTAACAACACGGTTGGCCACCCTGGCGATTTCTACGTTATGGGTGATCAAAACGAGCGTACAGTTTCCCTCGCGGACAATATCCAGGAGAACAGACAGAACCTCTATGCTTGTCTGGGCGTCCAGGGCCGCGGTGGGTTCATCCGCAAGAATGATGCGAGGCTGCTTGACAATCGCTCTTGCTATGGAGACTCGCTGCTGTTGGCCGCCGGAAAGTTGGGAAGGATAGAAGTTCTTTACATCCAAGAGCCCTACTTTTTCCAGCGCCTCATCTACGTTCATAGGGTTAGCGCAAATCTCGGCGATAAGCTCTAAATTTTCGCGAGCCGTAAGCGCGGGCATTAAATTATAGGTCTGGAATACAAAGCCAACATCGTTTCTGCGAAAGCCGGTCAGCATCCGATCATCCGCGTTATGCATCTCCTCCCCATCAAAGCGGTATGTACCGGTTGTCAATGTATCTATGCCTCCGATTAAGTTCAGGAGCGTCGTCTTCCCACAGCCGCTCTCCCCAAGAATGACCAAAAACTCATTTTCATAGATGTCCAGGTCTATGCCCTTCAAAACGCTGTTGCTCAGCCCGCCCGTTCTGTATTCCTTGACCACCTTGCGCAAGGAAATAAGGGATTTTCGCTTGGGGTCAAAGCGGACCAAAAGGCCTCGTTCCTCGATGGCAATCGCCACAAGAAGAGCAAGGTTTTCGCAAAGAGAAAGGTCCGCGCTGTCAAAGGAGGAACTGTCCGTCTTGTTGATCAACTGCAGACACCCAATGGTCTCATAAGGGGAGCGAAGAGGCACGCAAAGAATGCTATGGGTTTCGAATTGGGTTATCTCGTCGAAGCGGCTCACCCAGCGGGGATCCGTCCGACAGTCCTCCACCATGATGGATAAACCACTTTGGATGACATGGCCGGCCATGCCCTCGCCCAAGGCAAGGGAATAGGGGCGGATGTCGGTGCCACCAAAAATAAATACAGGATGGATGCGGCCATCTCCGCCCTTATCATAGAGCCAGATGGTCCCCGCTTGCGCGTGGATTGTATTGGCAACATGGCGAAGCGCCGAGGCCAACGCGCTCTCGATGGAGTCCGCGTTGCGCAACGATTCCGTAATGGCCCAGATTGTCTGGGTATAGCGGCTTCGCTTTTCCATGATTCTCCTCAATCCTCTCTTGTGATGACGAAATGCCATTGTATATCATTATACTTAAGAATACCTTTTCTGTCACGCCCTTTTGGTGCAAAAGAAGAAAGATTTGTGGAATTTGCCGTAAAAAGCGCCCTTGACGAGAAAACTGCAAATTGTTATTCTGGGTATAATATAATTAAGCAACATAGGAAGGTGCATCCATGACAAATTATCCATTTCTCACACAAAAACCTTTTTCCCTGGACGCGCATGCGGTCGCCTGGGTGGAGCGGACGTTGGCCGGCCTTTCTAAACGGCAGAAAATCGGGCAGCTCTTTTGTTTAATCGCCCGTGTCGGTGACGAGGCGGAAATTGATTCCATCCTTTCGGTCATGGAGCCGGGAGGCATCATGTTCCGGCCCATGCCTATGGCGCAAGCGGTGGAGTATTCACTGCTACTAAAGGAACGGATGCCCCTTCCCATGCTCATCGCGGCGAACCTTGAAAAGGGCGGCAATGGCATTGTGGAGGAAGGCACGCTGATGGGCTCCCCTATGGCCGTAGCCGCTACAGACGACGTGGCCTTTGCCACCCGCTTGGGCACGCTCTGCGGCAGGGAAGGGGCGGCGGTCGGCGCCAACTGGGCTTTCGCGCCAATCATCGATATCGACACCAATTACCATAACCCCATTACCAATACCCGCACATTCGGATCCATACCGGATCGGGTAAGCCGATTTGGCAGGGCGTATGTGGAAGCGGTTCAAAGGGAAGGCGTTGCCGCCTCCATCAAGCATTTTCCCGGCGATGGAGTGGATGAGCGGGATCAGCATCTTCTTTCCAGCGTCAACTCCCTTTCCACCGAGGAATGGGACACCACCTATGGCCAGATTTACCGGGAGAGCATTGATGCGGGCGCCTTGACCGTCATGGTCGGGCACATTTTCCAGCCGGCTTGGACTAAAAAGCTAAATCCCGCCATCAAGGATGAAGAAATCATGCCAGGAACTCTCTCTCCAGAGATTATGCAAGGCCTGCTCAGGGGGCATCTCGGGTTCAACGGCTTGATTGTCACGGACGCCACCACCATGGCCGGCATGACCATTCCCATGCCCCGCAGGGAAACCGTTCCCCGGTCCATCGCCTCTGGCGCGGATATGTTCCTCTTTACTCGGAACATGGAAGAGGACTTTTCCTATATGGTTCAGGGTGTGGAGGACGGGATCGTCTCCGAGGCGAGGCTCGAGGAGGCGGTCGCCAGGATTCTAGCCCTTAAGGCCGCGCTGGGCCTGCACCTGGACAAGCCCGCGCCGACCTTGGAGCGTGCCAAATCCGTCGTCGGCTGCCCGGAGCACATTCGCTGGGCGTCGGAGTGCGCGGACAGGGCGATCACCCTGGTGAAAGAGCAAAAAGGCATCCTCCCCATTTCTCCGAAAAGGACGCCGCGGGTGCTCTATTATCCCATTGAGAGCGGGCAGGGCGTAGGCTACTCTGCCAAGCAGGGAGTCTGCGATCATTTCAGGGCAATGCTGGAGGCGGAAGGCTTTGAAGTCACCACCTTTGTCCCTCAGAGCTTTCTGGAGGGCAAGGTTCAAACGGAGCGGGAATACATTGAGGGCTATGACCTTTCCATTTACATGCTTAACATGATGACAAAATCCAACCAGACCACCGTCCGCATCGAGTGGCAGCAGCCCATGGGCGCTAACTGCCCCCATTATAGCGCAAGCATCCCCACCCTAGCTATTTCGGTGGAAAACCCCTATCACCTGTTGGATATCCCCCGGATCAAGACCTACATCAACGCTTACAACTCCGCCGACGCCACGTTGACCCAGCTGATGGATAAGCTGATGGGGCGTTCGCCGTTTAAGGGCACCAGCCCGGTGGACGCTTTCTGCGGGAAGTGGGATGCGCGGCTGTAGGGGATTGAGGGTTGGCGGGAAGGGGCAAGGCACAATAACCGCGGCTTGGACATAAGGAGATCTAGGGCAATACCGCACCTTCCATTATCCTCACGGTCTTTTCTGCCGCGTCCATCTCGCATATGACCCCTAAGGGGAGCGTCAGTGTCGGCGCACAATGACCGCACCGAATACCCGAGAGCACGGGTTTGCCGCAAGAGCCTAACAGATCCGCGAACACCTGCCCAAGGGACAGGCTGCCATCCGTGTTATCTGCCCGCACATTGGTGAATTCCCCTAGCAGAATGCCGGCACAGCGGCGAAAGATCCCCGCGTTCTTCAGCTGGGTCAGATATCGATCCACCGCGTAGCAGGGTTCGTCCACCTCTTCGATGAAGAGAATCGCCCCATCAAAGTCATAGGCGTAGGGCGTCCCCAGGCAGCTGTTGAGCAGGCTCAAATTTCCGCCGATGAGAGGGCCGATTGCCTTCCCCGGCAAAAGCGTCTCCCTTGGGTATTCGGGCGGATTGTTGAGAAGGCCCGCCGGTTTGGGATCCGTTACCATGCGCCAAAAGGATTCCATGGTGAATGGATCGTTGGTCTCCTCCGCCATATCCGAGGTGGCCATGGGGCCGTGGAAGGTGACCAGGTTCCCCTGCTCCCGAAAGGCGCTGTGAAGGGCGGTGATATCGCTATAGCCACAAAAGACCTTGGGGTTAGCCCTAATGACCGGGAAATTCAGCCGGTTCAGAGTGCGCCCCGCACCATAGCCGCCCCGAACGCAAAGAATTCCGTCCACCCTGTCGTCGGCGAACAGACGGTTGATGTCCTGAGCGCGAAGATCGTCCGGACCGGCCAGATAGCCATATTGGGCCGTGCAGCTCTCGGTGGTTTTTACACGATACCCCATGGATTCCAAATAGGCGATGGCCCTGGGAAGCTTTTCCGGATCCCGGGGGGTACTGGAAGGGCCCACCAGACCGATGGTCTGGCCGGGCCTTAACGCGCATGGCTTCTGAGTGGTTCTCATGGTCACAGCACCCAGTAGAAGAACTTGAGCACATCCATGTAATTCGCGGCCATGAACCGCACCGTTCGTGCACCGGTCTGCACGGCGCCGGGATACCAGCCCGCGCTTCGGGCATCAAAGTGCTGCTTATAGTTGATCTCAACGGTGAATCTTTCGGGGAAGGGATACATGCAGGCTTCCTTCGGCTGCTGAACCGCCCTATTTACAGCCTCCTCAATGCGGCGAACGGCCACATTGGGATGAATGGAGATGGAGCCGTTGCCATGTCCCTCGCAGACTGGAACAGCCTGAATGTTCGGGTTCACGGACTGAATCCATTCGCAGAGGCCCCGGTCTCCCGCCACGCAATAGACGGGAACGCCCAGCATCGCGGCGCTGAGGCTGTTGATCATCAGCTCGCTGCACAGATCGCCGGTGAGGAGGATATGGTTGTTCCTGCCGTTCATGGTGTGGGAAAGGGGGTTGGTGGGCATTTCCGCCGCCGAGTGATACCCGGTGAACACGATGCCGCTAAAGGATTCATCCAACCCCGCCACCATGGTCAGCGGATGCCGGGCAGAGGAACGGAAAATGCGCGCTTGCTCCGGCAGCATGGTGGGAATGATGTTCCTGCCTGTGTCATGGGCGTCCTTGATGAGGATGTCCCCATACCCTGCGGCAAGGGCGCCCTTGCAGGCTGCCGCCACCTCCCGGGACATCTGGTTCCTGAAATAATCATAGTCCTTTTTTCCGTATTCGGTTTCATCCCAATGGGCGATGCCGGCAGTCCCTTCGATGTCTGCGCTGATGAACAGTTTTTTCATGGTTTTCTCCCCTTCATTCTCCGTTGTGGGTCAGGTATTCAAACGCCATGGCGGCGTGCATGGCAATCCCAACCGCCAGACAGCCCTCATCCAGAATAAAATGCTCGTTATGGAGCGACACCACAGACCCGGAACCCACGTGGTACATAGCCCCCGGCGCTTCCAGCAGGTAATAGGCAAAATCCTCGGAGCCCATGCTGGAAGCGCTGAGAACCCTGGTCTTCTCCTCCCCATAAAGGCGCCTCGCCACGGAAAGCACCCGCTCCGCTTCCCGGATGTCGTTGACACAGGCACAGTATCCCTGGCGGATTTTCACCCGGACATTGCCATTCATGGCCTTGGCAATGCCCTCACATAGCACGGGAATACGCCGCTGAAGCTGATCCCGCGTCTCCGCCGTGAGGGTCCGCACGGTGCCATGGAGCTTCACTTCATCGCAGAGGATGTTGTTCGTGGCTCCTCCATGAATGCTGCCGATGGTGATCACGGCGGCGTCTGTGGCTTCCATTTCACGGGAGACAAGAGTTTGCAGGGCCGTGATCATCTGGGCGGCAATGGCGATGGCGTCCACGCCACTCCTTGGATGGGCGCCGTGACCGCTCACCCCCAAAACATCGATGAAGAGCTCATCACAGGCCGCATACATGGGGCCGCCCTTGGTCCCAATCCGGCCCGTAGGCGCTTGCCCTGCCACATGGATGCCATAGACCACGTCCACACCCCGCATGGCGCCTGCCCTGATCATAAGTTCCGCGCCGCCCGTGGTCTCCTCCGCCGGCTGAAACAGCAGTCGGACGGTGCCGGGCAGTTCCTCCCGAACGCCATGAAGCAGCTTGCTCGCGCCTAGCAGCATGGCCGAATGGGAATCATGGCCGCAGGCGTGCATCTTGCCCGGGTGCTCCGAGGCATAGGGCAGCCCTGTGGCCTCTTGGATAGGCAGGGCGTCGAAATCCGCCCGGAGTGCCACAGTCTTGCCGGGCTTTTTTCCCTTGATTTCCGCGATGATCCAGGATTCTTCCGCAACATAGGGAATGCCGATTTCATCCAGGGTTTTCTTGATCAACTCCCGGGTCTTGTGCTCCTCAAATCCAAGCTCAGGTATCCTATGCAGCGCACGGCGGACTTCCGTGGTCCAGCCGGCAAGGGCCTCCGCCTTTCGTAGGAGGATTTCATCTCTCATCTCAATGCCTCAACTTTCGTCCATCGCGGAGGCGATCTCCACAGCCCTGCCGTCCCGTAGGTAAACCCTTGGCACCCGGCGGCTGATCAGCGTCATGTATTCATTGCAGTAGCCATTGGAAAACTCGGCGTACTCATGAATGCCGATGGTGCCCCCCAGCAGGGTGGCGACATCGCCCACCTGAGCTTCCGGGATTGCCGTCACATCCACCATCATCAGGTCCATGCAGACGACCCCCAGCACCTTGGCTCGCTTGCCATGGATCTCCGCCTGGCCCACATGGGACATGGCCCGGGGATAGCCGTCCGCATAGCCAATGGCCAAGGTGGCCACACGCCTGCGCTCCGCCAGGGGATGCTCGGAATCGTAACCCAGGCATTCTCCCGCCTCCGCCCAAAAGACGCGGACAATGCGGGTCTTGAGGGAGAGGGCAAAGCGGATGTTGTCGGGTCTTGGGTAATCCTTGGGGGTATGACCCAGGATGAACGCGGCGTCGCGGACGGCGTTCATCTGAAACTCCGGATATCGCCACATGCCGATGCTATCCAGCAGGTGGAGCATAGGCACGGTGACACCCCTGGTAAGGAGGCCATCCCGGACGGTCAGGAGCCGTTCCGCCTGCTTGTGGTCATGGTCGGGCGAGCGCCGCTGAAGATGGCTGAAGAGCCCGTCAAACCGAAGGCCGGGCAAACTGGCAATCTGCGCCACAACCTCCGCGGCTTCCTGGGTGGAAAGGCCCAGCCGGTTCAGCCCGGTATCCACCTTGCATTGGAAGCCAATAGTGCGCCCCAGTGCCACGGCCTTTTGGGAAATCGCCTTTCCGGCCTCCAAGGAGAACAGGGTGGGCTGGATGGGGTATCGGAACAGCAGGTCGTACTCCGCTGGAAATACTTCTCCCATGATGAGAATGGTCACGTCTTTGGGCAAAGCTTTGCCCAACTCGATGGCCTCGGACATGCAGGCTACGGCAAACAACCGGGCGCCCTCCGCATAGAGGGCCCTGGCGATGGGTACTGCCCCAAGCCCATAGGCGTTGGCCTTTAGCACCGTAAAGTGGTCCACGCCGGGGGAAAGTTCCCCCAGCGCGTTTCGATAGTTGAACAGAATCCTATTCATGTCGATTTCCGCCCAGGTGCGGGCGGTGGCCAGCTCATAGGTCATAGTTGCTTTCGATATCCTTCCAATTCGATTTGATTGCCGAGCACAAAGTGCCCCGGGGCGATCTCCGTCCAAACAGGGCCATCCTTGGAGTAATCATGGATGGAGGGCTTGTAAACCTCCAATACCTTTTCCTTCTCCGCGATGGGATCCGGCAGGGGAATGGCGGAAAGCAGCGCCCGGGTGTAGGGATGCAACGGGTGGCTGAACATCTCCTCCGTCTCCGCCAGTTCCACCAACCTGCCTTTATGGATGACGGCGATCCGGTCACAGATGAAACGCATGACAGACAGGTCATGGGAGATGAACAGGTAGGTCAGCCCATGCTCCTTTTGGAGGCTTGCCAGCAGATTCAACACCTGGGCGCGGATGGATACATCCAGGGCGGAAATAGGCTCGTCAGCGATGATGAACTCCGGCTCCATGATGAGCGCCCGGGCCACGCCGACGCGCTGGCGTTGGCCGCCGGAAAACTCATGTGGAAAGCGGCTGGCGAATTCGGGCAACAAGCCCACATCCAGCAGCGCCTTTTCCACCTTTTCCTTTCGGGTAGCTTCCGGCATGCGAGTTTCCGCCGAGTAAAGCCCTTCGGAGACGATATAGTCCACCTTGGCCCGCTCATTCAGGGAGGCCATGGGATCCTGAAAGATCATCTGGATTTTCCGGGTCACTTCCCTATCCAGATTCCGGTCAATTTTGCCGCTGATCCGCTTGCCCTTGAATGTGACGCTTCCGTTGGAGGCGGGGTAGATCCGGATGATGGTGCGGCCGATGGTGGTCTTCCCGGAACCGCTTTCTCCCACCAGGCCAAAGGTCTCCCCCCGGTAGATATCGAAGCTGACCCCGTCCACCGCCTTCAGCAGGGACTTGCCTTTGCCAAAGATCACCTCCATGTCCTTGACGGAGACCAAAACCTCCCGATTACTTTGCATGGCCGTCACCTCCCCGAGCGCCGCTCAGGCGCTGGATGATCGCTGGCGGCGCTACGTTTTTAGGCGCCCTCGGATCCAAAAGCCAAGTGCGGGCCGAGTGGGTTTCGGAAATGGTGAAATACGGCGGACGCAGCTCAAAGTCGATCTTCAGGGCATGGGGATTCCGGGCGGCAAAGGCGTCGCCTTTGATTTCGTTGAATAAATTGGGCGGTGTGCCCTTGATGGAATACAAATCCTGACCCTTGACGCCAAGCTGTGGGAGGGAAGAGAGGAGCGCCCAGGTGTAGGGATGGGCTGGCTCATAAAACACCTCTTCCGACTTGCCCAGCTCCACGATATCCCCCGCGTACATGACGGCGATCCGATCCGCCACGTTGGCCACCACCCCCAGGTCATGGGTAATGTAGATGGTTGTCAGGTGGTATTTTACCTTCAGCGCCTTAATCAAATCGAGGATCTGGGCTTGAATGGTCACATCCAGGGCCGTGGTGGGCTCGTCGCAGATGAGGATTTTGGGGCGGCAGGCCATGGCGATGGCGATGACCACCCGCTGGCGCATGCCGCCGGAAAACTGGTGGGGATATTGCTTCATCCGCTGAGAGGGGTTTTCAATGCCCACATCCACCAGCATTTCAAGAATTGCCCGCTTCAGCTGGGCGCCGCTGAGCCCCTGATGGAGCCGGATGGCCTCTCCAATCTGGGATCCCACGGTCTTCAGCGGATTCAGGCTTGTCATGGGATCCTGCATCACCATCGCCAGTTCCCGCCCGCGGATGGTGAGCCATTGCTTTTCCGTTTTGAATGTGGCCAGATCCCTGCCGTCATACAGGATGCTGCCATGGCTGATCCAGCCGTTTTTATCCAGCATGCCCATGAAGGTTTTGACAAAGACGGACTTTCCCGATCCGCTTTCGCCGACAATGGCAAGGCTCTCGCCCTTGTACAGATCCAGCGAAGCGCCCCGAATGGCGGTCAGCGTCTGGCCCCGCAGAGAAAACTTGACCTCCACATCCTTTGCGCTCAGGATAACGTTATCTTGGATGCTCATTCGCCCGCCTCCCTACACGTGATTGCGCGGGTCGGCGGCGTCGGAGAACGCGTTGCCCAGCGCGTAGAATGACATGGTGATGATGGAAACCACCACTGCCGGGAAAATCAGTTGGTAGATCAAAGATGGATCCGTCATGACCAGGCGCCCCTCATTGAGCAGGTTGCCCAGGGAAGGCAGGCTGACGGGAAGCCCAAGGCCGATATAGGTCAGGAACACCTCGGTGCCGATGGCTTCCGGAATGGCCAGCGCCGTCCGCAGCATGATCACGGAGACCAGGTAAGGCAGCAGGTTCCGGTAGATCATCCGCCTGGTGCCCGTGCCCAGGCAGCGGGAAGCCAAGTTGTACTCCCTATCCCGGATGATCACGATCTGGTTCCGCACAAACCGGGCCATACCAAGCCATCCCGTAATGCACATGACGAAGATGATCGTGGAGAGGGATGGCCTCATGATATACGTGATGAGAATACGCACCACCGTATAGGGAATGTTCTCCCATACATTATAAATCTCCGTGAACAGCCTGTCCAGCTTCCGGACATAGCCCCAAATGGCGCCCATGATGATGCCAATGAGGGTGCACAGCACGCCTACGGACACGCCGATGAACAGGGAAGTACGGGTGCCGCTCCAGATCCGGGACCAGAGATCCTGACCGATGGAGTTGGTGCCAAACCAAAAGCTCAGGGTGGTAGGCTCGGACCGGAGCGTCGTCTCCCTGTTGGTGGTGGCAAGAAATGTTTTGTCATAGGCTCCATGCTCCGGAATGTCCAGATCCTCCATGGCCACATAGGCTTCTGCGGTGGAGAGAAGGTTTAGGGCGGTGGGCATAAACACCCTGGGCCATTCCTTGGGGATGCCGTCCTTGTCCTCTTCTATGTCCGCGCGAAGAAAGTTGGACTGAACCCATCCCTCCGTGCCGTCCAGAGTGCGTACCTTGGTGAAGAGCTCGCCTTTTTCCAGCGCCTCCACCCGTTCCCCCCGGGCCAGCTTGCCAATCTGGTTGTAGATGGAAGCCCAGACCCTTTTCGTCTCCGTCAGCGTCAGCTCCGTGCCCTTGGGAACGGTCTCCAGCGCGTTATCAAACGAAGGCTTTTTGTTGCGAATCTGCCTCCCGGTATCGTCGTAGTTGTATATCTTGGTTGGGGATTTCTGATTGGGCAGCAAGGGCTGAACGAAGGTGAACGCCAGGATGGCCAGCAGCAGGAACAGAAAGAACTTGGAAGTGGGCTTTTGGATGAAGCAGCGGAGCGTGGACCGCCAATAGGAATAATTGGAGTAGCCCGTCCGCTCGCTGGACGCCTCGTCAAAGGAGGCCTCCACAAAAAGCGCCGGATCCACTTCCGCCAGATCTACGCTCTGAAAGCGCTTCTCCTCCGCCTCCCGAATGCCTCGATTCAGCTTTTCCGCCTTATGGTTGAATAACCTGCTCATCAGCGGCCCCCCTTCCTGCCCGCCAGGCTGATGCGCGGATCGCAGAGGGCCATGGCAAAGTCCCCCAGCAACAGGCCGACGACACCGATACCGGCGTAAATCAGCACCAGGGCCTGGACCAGCGTATTGTCCTGCCGCTGGATGGTATTCACCAGAAGGCCCCCCAGCCCGGGAATGGAGAACAGGGCCTCGATATAAATGGAACCCGTGATCGTGTAAAGAATGGACGAGGGAAGATACTGGGCCATGGGGATAAACGCGTTGCGCACCACATGCTTGAACATGATATGGGAATTCTTCACGCCCTTCGCCTTTGCCAGCTGGATATAATCCTTGTTCAGCTCATCCACCATATAGCGGCGGATCCACATGGCGTTGGAGGCAATGCCAGAAAGGGACATGCAGATCAGTGGCAGAACCCAGCTGGAAGGCCGGTCCATGTAAAAGAGAAGGGGGATATTGAAGAGACCTGATATGGTAACCTGCAAAAACAGATAGTAGACAAGCGCGGGGATGGCGTTTATGACCAGGATATAGCCGGTGCCCAGCTTATCCCAAAATTTTCCTTTGGATTTCGCCATCAAAATGCCCAGCCCGCAGCCAAGGGTCAGGGATACGAATACGGAGGCCAGGCCAAAACACGCCGAATAGGGAATCTTTCCGGCCAGAATTTCAACGTTTGGCACCTTAGGCCGGTATACAATGGACTGCCCTAAATCTCCCTGCAGGAGATTTTTATAGAAGTTCATCAGCTGAACGGGCACAGGATCGAGCAAACCCAGGTTCTTCAGGATGGCTTCCTTCGTCGTTTCATTCATGCTGTCCGCCCGATCCGAGAAATACCCCTCCACCGGCATCAGCCGCATTAGCAGAAAGACGATCGTCAGCACCAGGATTAACGAAATAAAGGCGAAGAAAAGCCGCTTGAGGAAATACTTGAACAATGGCATACACCTCTCAACAGAATGAGACGGTTCCATAGGATTGCCGTCCAATTGCCCTCGGCAAGTAAAAAATAAGGCTGAAGGGCGGATGCAGCATCCGCCCTGTCAGCGCTTTTCAAAGAGGTTTATTTGCCGGCGGCGGCCTCAAGAGCCGCATCTCTGGCGGCAAGCCAATTGGTCAGGGCCTCGTCGTACTCATCCATGCCCATGGGGTGGTTATAGATCTTGATGTACTTCCAGTTCTCATCGGACACGCCAAACGGGTCAAACGCCATCTCGAAGGGGTTATAGCGGGCGGAGATGTAATCCTTGCCGCCAACGGAATAAGGGATTACAATGGCGCTATCGATGAGCCAGGCTTCCAGGTTGGCCAGCGCCGTATACCGTTTGGTCAGGTCTACCTGCTCCTGGATAGCCTCATTGTACATGTTCTCATAGATATAGTTCTTGAAGTAGCCGCCGTCAAAGGTCTTGCGGCCTTCCGGATCGCTCTCCGTGGTGGCCTCGGCCATGCCGTCTCCGTACCACATATAGTTGTACTTCTGGCCTAAACGGAAAGGATCGCAATAGGTGGCCGGGTCCGCATAGTCCGCGCCCCAATACACCTCGCCCCAGCCGAAGTTGCCGGCCCGGCGAGTGGCATTCAGGAAGTCGGTGCTGGGATAGCCTTCAATGACGATATCAATGTAATCCGTGCCAAGGAGGCTCTCCATCTGCTGCTCCACAACCTGGGCTCGCTTGGTCCAAGCGGAGTCATTGGTATTATAGGGGCAGAATACCTTCACCGGGAAGGTGACGCCATCCGCAGCAAGGGCTTCCATGGCTTTGGCCTTGTATTCCATCGCCAGCTCGGGGTTGTAGGAGTCGGTGTTGGTGAACTGGGCCAGGTCGCCCATTTGGCTGTAGCTGACACCATCGGCAAAGACGAAATCCGGCAAGGTGATGGTGTTGTTCAGTTTGGTCTCCGGCGCCAGGGGCTCGGAGGTCTCCAGGGCGGGAATCCGGTCTAGCGCATGGAAGAAGCTCTTACGGAAGTCCTTGTTGTTGACACACTTCATCCAGGTTTCATGGCTACCGCCTACACTCTCGTCAAAGGTTGGCCAGAAGTTGAACTCGTACCAATAAGAGTAGGTGCTGGAGCCATAGCTGGTGGGGCGAATCATAGTGGAAAGCTCAGGATCCATCATCCAGGACTCGGCGATGGAGCCTTGAATGTCGGCGAAGTCCACCTCGCCGTTTTGGGCCATGACAGGGCCAAGGGTATACGCCTCGGCGTTATAGACATACTCGATGCGCTCCAGGTGGACATTTTCTTTATCCCAATAGTTCTCGTTCCTGATGCCGACCCGGCCTACCTGGGGCTCAAACTCGGTCATGATGAAAGCGCCGTTGTAGAGCCAGTACTCGTTGGAGGTACCCCACTTATCGCCGCACTCGGTGACGAACTTCTCGTTGGCGGGCAGGAAGCACACATAGGTCAGGTTGGAGAGGAAGTAGCTGATGGGGCCGATCAAGGTATACTGGAGCGTATAATCGTCCAGCGCCTTGATGCCTACATCCGCCCAATCGCACTGCTTGTTGAAATATTCTTCCGCGTTTTTAAAGAAGCCCATGTAGATGTCGCTGGTCTTGGAACCGTAGTCCGGATCCAAGATCATTTTACCGGTAAATTCGAAGTCATGGGCGGTCACTTCGCCGTATTCTTCACCATTGACGGTGTACCACTTGATGCCCGGGCGGATATGGAAGGTATAGACCGTGCCGTCCTCGGATACTTCCCAGCTTTCCGCGACGCATGGCTGGGGAATGCCATAAATGTCGTTCTGAATGAGTCCGTCAACGAAAGGCGCGAACTGAGCGCCAGAACTCTGGTACAGGTAATTCCATGTTTCGACCTCGTCCGCGTAAATACGGCGGAACTGCTGCTTCTCCGCCAATCCGGATGCTTCGGATGCCAAAGCGATACTAGAGCTTAAGCCGAGTACCAATACCAACAGAATGGCCAGGGTTCTCTTCATGGTCTCTTCCTCCTTTTATCTAGTCCGGGCGAGAGGTGGGTATTTTTATAATAGTACCATGCATCAAGCTCTGTTGCAATACTCATGGCGGCAAGTTTCTTAATAACAATTGGTTAACAAACTTTTGCGCGGGTTAATGCATGTGGTGAGGATACACGCTGCATTTTCATCTGGCTTTCTTTTTTGGGCGTTTTGTGCTATACTCCATAGCATTAAACGCTGAGAAGGCGTCAAGAAACAAGGGGGAATTAGGTTTGCCAGCCGACGCATCCGACCCGTCATTATGGGGCAGTTTGCTGTTGCAGGTCGTTTTGATACTCATCAACGCGTTCTTTGCCACAACCGAAATCGCGGTTTTGACACTCAACGAGAACAAAGTCAAGCGCATGGCGGACACAGGGGATAAAAAGGCGCAGTACATGCTGAAGATGGTGCAGTCGCCTTCCCAGTTCCTTTCCACAATCCAGGTCGGCATTACGCTGGCCGGATTTCTCGCAAGCGCGTTCGCCGCCAGCAACTTTGCCGGCGCACTGGCCGATCTGCTTGTCGGTTGGGGGGTCGCCTTCCTATCACGGAACGCGTTGGAAACCGTGTGCGTCATCCTCATCACCATCGTCCTCTCCTATTTTACCCTGGTCTTTGGCGAGCTTGCGCCAAAGCGCATTGCCATGCAGTACTCCTATAAAGTCGCAAGGTTTGCCTCCGGCGTCATCCGAGGGCTGGCCGTGGTGATGAAGCCTGTGGTATGGCTTTTGTCCGTCTCCACCAACCTAGTGCTCCGCCTGTTCCGCATTAACACGGAAACCAACGGCGAAGAGGTGACCGAGGAGAACATCCGCCTGATGGTGGACATCGGCGAGGAAAAGGGCGTCATAGAGGCCGAGGAGGCGGAGCTCATTGAGAATATCTTTGAGTTCAACAACCAGACCGCCGAGGAGGTCATGGTACACCGCACCGATGTATCGGCCCTTTGCATTACAGATACCGATGAATCCATCCTGGCCACCATTCGGGAGACGGGCTTTTCCCGCTTTCCTGTCTATGATGAGGATGTGGACGACATCATCGGCACCCTGAACACGCGGGATTATCTGCTCAACGCCCAGGAGGAACATCCCAAGCCCCTCAAGGGGTTGCTTCGCCCGGCATACTTTGTTCCGGAGACGGTTCATGCCGACGATCTCTTCCGGGATATGCAAAAAAAGAAAACCCACTTCGCTATCGTGGTGGATGAGTACGGCGGCACCAGCGGCATCATCACCATGGAGGATTTGCTGGAGCAGATCGTGGGCGATATCTACGATGAGTTTGATCCCCAGCAGGAGCAGGAGATCACCCAGCTTGAACCCAACCTCTGGCGGGTATCCGGCAGCGTGGATCTGGAAACCCTTGGCGACGCGCTGGAGATAGACCTGCCCCTGGATGAGGAATACGATACACTTGGAGGCCTCGTCTATGGGCAAATGACCGTTATTCCCGAGGACGGGACGACGCCCGTGGTGGAGGCCTTTGGCCTCAATATCCAGATTGAGAAAATCGAGGGAAGGCGCATCGAGAGCGCCCTGATCTCCAAGCTCATAGACCCCACTGAGAAAGAGAAAAAAGAGAACAAGGATTTCAGGAAGGACGAAGAATGAACATCACCGCGATTCTGGCCAAGGAGTTCTCCATCCGCGCCGCGCAAGTGGAAAGCGTCATCGCCCTGATTGATGAGGGCAACACAATCCCCTTTATCGCCCGCTACCGCAAAGAAGCGACAGGCTCGTTGGATGATCAGCTCCTTCGAGAGCTCAACGAGCGGCTCCTCTACCTGCGCGGTCTGGATAAGCGGCGGGAGGCCATCGAGAAGTCCATGGAGGATCAGGGAGGGCTGACGGAGGAGCTTCAAGCCCAGCTTCAAGCGGCCCAGACCCTTGCGGAACTTGAGGATATTTACCGCCCTTTCAAGCCAAAGCGCCGTACCCGTGCCACCATTGCTCGGGATCGGGGGCTGGAACCCTTGGCCACGCTGCTGCTCCTGCAAAAGCCTTTGGACAAGGGCTTATCGGAAGCTGCGGCGGCATTCGTGAACCCGGAGAAGGAAGTCCCCGATGTGGAAACCGCCTTAGCGGGCGCCCGGGATATCATCGCCGAGATGATCTCCGACGACGCCGCGTCCCGCCGGAAGCTTCGGGCGTTGGTGGTGGACAAGGGCATGCTGGAGACCCGGCAGGCCAAGGAGGGGGACAGCGTTTACCGCCAGTATTACGAGTACACAGAGCCCATTTCCCGCATGCCAGGCCATCGGATTTTAGCCATGAACCGGGGTGAGCGGGAGGAATGGCTCAAGGTGAACTTGCGGGTGGACGACGGAATTGCCCTCAAAACCCTGGATGATGCGTTCGTTCAGTCGGATAACCCCTGTGCCACCCAAGTGAAGATGGCTGCGGAGGACGCCTGGGATCGGTTGCTCTTTCCCTCTCTGGATCGGGAATCCAGGGCAGATCTGACGGATAAGGCCTGCGCTGCAGCAGTTCGCGTGTTTGGGGACAACCTGCGCCAGCTGCTCATGCAGCCCCCCATCAAGGGACGCGTGACCCTTGGCGTGGACCCGGGCTTCCGCACGGGCTGCAAGCTGGCCGTCGTGGATGCCAATGGGAAGGTGCTGGAGACGGGGGTGGGGTATTTTACCCTGCCCGGGCAAGAGCGGCAACAGGAGCAGTCCAGAATCCTGATCACCGGCATGGTCAAGCGCCACGGCGTGACAGCGATCGCCATTGGCAACGGAACTGCCTCCCGTGAATCCGAGCGCTTCATCGCTGAGCTTTTGCCCTCCCTGCCGGAAGGCATCCAGTACACCATTGTCAGCGAGGCGGGAGCGTCGGTCTATTCGGCTTCCAAGCTGGCGGCCGAGGAGTTCCCGGAGTTTGACGTATCCCTCCGTAGCGCCGTGTCCATTGCCCGCCGCATGCAGGATCCCCTGGCGGAGCTGGTCAAGATCGACCCCAAGGCCATCGGTGTGGGCCAATATCAGCATGACTTAAAGGAAGCGCAGCTCACGGAAGCCCTAGATGGGGTGGTTGAGTCCTGCGTAAACGCTGTGGGCGTGGAGGTCTCGACGGCTTCCGCGGCCCTTTTATCCCATGTGGCGGGCATTGGCCCAGCGCTTGCCAAGAACATCGTCGCCTTCCGGGACGAAAATGGCATTATCTCCCGGGCTCAGCTGAAAAAGGTGCCTAAGCTAGGCCCAAAAGCGTTTGAACAGTGTGCGGGCTTTCTTCGGGTCATGTCCAGCAAGAACCCGCTGGATGCCACCGCCGTCCATCCCGAATCCTATGAGGCGGCGGAAGCGCTGCTAACCCGCTTGGGCTTTGAAAAGGGAGATATCCGGGCCGGAAAACTGTCGCTTTTGCCAGAGCGGATAAGGGAGGCCGGAGGCCCGGCCAAGCTGGCCCAGGCCCTGAACATCGGCGAGCCTACCCTGGACGACATCATCCGGGAACTGATGAAGCCCGGCCGGGATCCCCGTGAGGATTTGCCGCCTCCCCTGCTGCGCACGGATGTATTAGAGATCACAGACCTGAAACCGGGCATGGAGCTCACCGGCACAGTGCGGAATGTCATCGACTTTGGCGCCTTTGTGGATATTGGCGTTCATCAGGATGGCCTTGTCCATATCTCCCGGATGTCGGACC
>JAVBOX010000147.1:0-6086 GCA_031550095.1 Eubacteriales bacterium | reverse complement strand
CGTCCCACATGGCGCGATAGCCGGCCATGCACGCGTTTCGAGCGACGCGACCCGTCAACCGCCAGACCATCCAGTCGCCTGCCTCCAGATATCGGTACGCAGCTTTGTAAACGGCCGGGTCCTCCTCCAGCATTTGGAGAGCTTTGGGAAAGAGACATTCGGAGGAGACTTTTCCACCCCGGATGGCCAGCCAGGGCTCGCCCATCTTTGCCGCCAGCTCCGTCATGCGGTCCGCCTGAGGCTGGGCGGCGTGATGCTTCCATAGCTTTGCGTAGGCGTGAGGGCGGTTCATAAAGCGTTCCGTCAGGCAAAGAGGCGTACCATCCTTATCGGCGGCGATCATCGTGCAGGATGTAAAATCGATGCCAAGGGCAATGACTTCCTCCGCGGTGATGCCCGCCTCCTGAAGCGCACCGGTGACCACTTCTTTCAGGGCGTCCAAATAATCCTTGGGGTGCTGCACCGCCCAGTCGATGCCCAGGGGCCGGCCGTTTGGCAAGCGCTCGTCCATCACGCCGTGAGGATAGACAAACATACCCTGGCCGGGGATTTCCCCATTTTCCACATTCACAATGATTGCCCGGGCGGAGAGCGTGCCGAAATCAATCCCGACAATATAGTGTGCCATGGAAATGCTTCCTTCCTGCGTATAAACGCCTCATTTACCCATGGACCAGATCCCAAATGATCTTCGCCATGAGCAGTATGATGACGACCAGAACCATGGGTCGGATGATCTTCACGCCCTTTTTCAGGGCAAGCCCAGAGCCGATATACTGCCCAAGGATGGCGCAAAAGGCACAAGGGATGGCGATGGAATACATCACCTGACCCATGGCGACAAATGTGACGGCGGCGCCTAAATTGGAAGCAAAATTCACCGCCTTTGCGTTGCCGCAGGCCGTTAACACTTCAAAGCCCAGGACGGCCGTGAAGGCCATGATCAGAAATGTTCCGGTGCCGGGGCCAAAGAAACCGTCATAGGCGCCCATCACGATGCCGATGATCAGCGCCAGCGCCAGCATGTGCGCGTGCGGCATTTCCACTTCACGGGGCGTAAACCCCTTTCCCTTGAGCACCAACACGGCGATGATGGGCAAAACCGCCAGCATAATGTACACGAGCACCCGCTCTGGAACAATCATGGCCAGCTTTGCTCCGATATAGGCGCCCAACAGCGCACCGGCAAAAGAAACGGCGGCGGCGTCCCATTTGATATGCCCTTGCTTCGCGAAGCGGCCCATGGAGATGCCCGTGCCGATGACGGCGGAGAACTTGTTTGTGCCCAGCGCGATATGGGCAGGCAGGCCGATCGCGAGGTAGGAAGAGAGGGAAATGATGCCCCCGCCGCCCGCGATTGCATCCATGAAACCAGACAAAAAAATCAGAGGATAGATCACCCACATAGGCAACACCTCCCACAGCATTTCCCCCAGTATGACACATTTTATGTGGCTTTGCATTACTATGTTTCATTTTCAGAAAAGCGATGGGATTTTGAGGTTTTTTTTGAGGATTACGCCACAACAAATGGTTCATGCAAATAAAGATATGCGCAAAAAACGTTGAAAGACCTATGAATTCTTGCTTTTTCGCAAAGTGAAGCGTATAATTTCAATGGAAAAAAGTGGGAAGGAGTGCACCCGTGCGAATTCTTTGTTTTATACTAGCATCGACTGGCGCGGCGATTATGGCTTTTACAATTTTCCATTATTGTCGAATTGTGAAGCTTTATATGCAGAATTTGTCAACCAGCGCACGCAAAAAGCGAGGCACCCTATTTTTTAAATGGGCTCCCATTGTCACTATGAGCTTCTTCGTGATCGGCTATCTTGTTGGCGCCATGGATCTTGTTCGGCGCGAGGTTGATCCGATTATTTATTTCATTATCATTATTTTTTTTGTGGGCGGCGTGTTCATTTATTCGCTTGTGTTAAGCCTTGCCAACCTTGCCCGATCCATCAAGGAGAAGAATGATGAGCTCATCATGGCGCTTTTGCAGATTGAAAACCATAACGCAAAGCTTCAGGAGGAGATTGACCGGCGGGTTCAGGAGATCGTCACCCAGGATCATATGCTGCTGACGGTCAACAACATCGCTTCCATTTTGTTGACGTTTGACATGGACAGGTTTGACGAGGCGCTTTGGAGCTGCATGGGCATCCTGGCGCAAAGCGGCAAGGCGGACCGAGTATATGTCTGGAAGAACTATGAGAGAGACGGTACTTTTTATACGAAACAACTTTATGAGTGGTCCGAAGACGCGGAGCCGCAGCAGGGAAAGGCGACCACCATTGAAATACCTCTTTCGACCATGGCGGGCGAGTTGGAAGAGAAAATGCGAAAAGGGCAGTGCGTGAATGGAATCGTAAAGACCTTTTCAAAGGCGGCGCGAGATCATCTCTTTCCACAGGGCATCGTCTCCATTCTGATGGCGCCGGTCTTCCTGCGCGGCGATTTCTGGGGATTTGTCGGCTTTGATGACTGCCATAATGAGCGGGTGTTTTCCCAGGATGAGGAGAGGATGCTTCAGTCCAGCAGTCTGCTCATCGTAAACGCCCTTCTGCGCAATGAGGTGATGGAAAACCTAGTGCAAGCCAGGGAGGAGGCGCTTTCCAGCACCCGGGCCAAAACCGACTTTCTCGCCAACATCAGCCATGAAATCCGCACGCCCATCAACGCCATCACCGGAATGACCGCCATTGCACGCAAGGCCACGGATCTTGACAAAATCAATGACTGCCTGATCAAAATTGATGCCGCTTCCCGGCAATTGTTGGGACTCATCAACGACGTTCTGGACATGAGCAAGATCGAGGCCAACCGCCTGGAACTGGAGAACAGGCCTTTTGACATCTTTCGTGCCATGTCCAACATCCGAAGCATCGTTGGCGTTCGAGCGGCGGAAAAGCAGCAGTCCCTGAGGATGGATATCGATCCAAGTGTTCCGCGCATCGCGGTGGGCGATGAAATGCGCCTGTCGCAGGTATTGCTCAACTTGCTTTCCAACGCGATAAAGTTCACTCCGGAAAAGGGCATGATTGACGTTTCCGTAAAATGCCTGAGCGCGGGAGTTGGGCGCAATGAATTTGAAATCTCCGTGAAGGACAGCGGCATTGGGATGACGGCGGAGCAGCAAGGACGCCTTTTTATGAAGTTTGAGCAAGCGGATCGCGGAATCGCCAGACGGTTTGGCGGCACCGGGCGGGGGCTTGCGATCAGCAAAAACATTGTTGAGATGATGGGTGGAAGCATCGGAGTCACGAGCGAGGAAAGCTGCGGCAGTTGCTTCACCATCCGTTTTTGGATGGGCGCGGGCAGTGATGCGATGCTAAACACCCAGGGGGATGAATGCGCACAGGAATATAGCTTTCATGGGCAAACCGCCCTTCTTGTGGAGGATGTGGAGATCAACCGGGAAATCGTCATAGAAGTTTTAAAGAAAACCGGCATTGCCATCGACTGCGCGGAAAATGGCAAAATCGCCCTGGAGATGTTCTCCGCCAACCCAACGCGGTACGATATTGTGTTTATGGATATCCAGATGCCCGTCATGGACGGGTATACCGCCACCATCGAGCTGCGGGCGTTGCCTTTCCCACGCGCCAAGGAAGTGCCCATTCTTGCCATGACCGCCAACGCCTTTTCCGATGATGTTGAGAAGTGCGAGCGCGTGGGAATGAACGGGCATATCTCCAAGCCCATCAACTTCGATTCCCTCTCGAGGATCACGGCCAGCTATCTACAGGATACAAAGAAATGATAACGCACTTTTATTAGGCCTTCGGGGTAGCACCCTTGGTTGCACCAAGCCCGATGAAAGCGCTCACCGGGCTTTGTTGCGTCCATCCACCGCGGCATCATATGCCTGATTTTTTACTTCCTTGGGATGTTTTCCATCGCTTCGTCATAAAGGCAGCAACAGTTCTTGCCTGTGCGCTTGGCGGTATACATTGCGATATCGGCGTACTTGATCAGCACGTGGAAGTTGTTTGTATCCTCCGGGAACATGGCGACGCCAATGCTGAGCCCAATGCCATATTTCTCAATGTACTTGATGAGGGAAGGCGTCGCGAACCCTTCCAAAATGGTTTGACCCAGGCGCTCAGCGTCTTCAGAGGTTTGAATCCCCGGCGCGATCAGGATAAATTCATCCCCGCCAACCCTGGCCGCCACATTCAGGCTTCCCGCGCCGGGGCGGAAAACGGTGGAATCCACAAAAGAGGAGGAAAGATAGTTGCCCATATGGCGCAGGAGCTCATCCCCGGCGTCATGCCCCGCCGTATCGTTAACCTTCTTAAAGTTATCCATATCAATGAAGAATAGCGCGTAAGGCTTGCTCTTTTCTTTTCGGGACATTCTGCCCAGCTGATCGATCAAAAACCGGCGGTTTGGCAGCCCCGTCAGGTTGTCGTAATTGGCCATTTGCTCCAGCTTCATCTGCATTTTTCGGATATTCCTCAGCAAAATGATGATGATCGCGATGCCAGCCGCCAGGAAAAGGGACAAGGAGACGGATAGCAGAATGATATTCGTGCGTGTGGCCGCGATGCTTTTCGAGATGAACTGATCCTCAATATCGGCACATACGATTCCAATGATTTCATTGTTGTATCGCAAGGGGACGGCCCCGGTGTTAAAGCTGCCGTACTCATCCTTCATGTTCATAATGCCTGCAGATGTGATGCCCGAAAACGCCTTTTTATGCACATCCCTAAGCTCATAGGATGTCATGGTGGCGTTCTGCGCCGACTCATCAATATCAAAGATAAATATGGCTTCCCCGTCTATTTTTTTCAGGGCATAAATATACTTTGCGCCTACATTGTTCGCCAAAGTGCGCAGCTGGATGAGCGTTGATCGATACGCATCATTGTCAATGTCCTCTGGAACGTTATACTTGCTGAAAGCCTGTGGATCGATGATTTCCCTCGCCGCGGAGGTAATGGACACGAGCTGCGACGTGACGCTGTTCTTGAGGATTTCCATGGACTCGTTTGCTTCTTTTATGTTCATGCCTAAGGAGATGCCAAGGATGACCGCGCAGAAGCAGCAAAAGCCAGCTGAAACGCCAAACATCATTTTCTTGGACAAGAAAAACGCCCCCCATATTTTTCCAATTGTTGCGTAGAAATGACACAATTATACTATATTTGTATCATTATTGCAAACAAAATCATGATGGCTAGACGAAAATAATCATACAAAAAACCACCCTCAGCTTACAATAAACGCATTCTATGATTCGCGATGCGTGCTGGCGCACAACCATCAGCTGCCGCTCCGCCATCGCCGAAAAAGGAGAGGCGTTATGCCATATACCGCCAATGCGGACCGATACGCTTCCATGCCATACCGCCGTTGCGGAAAAAGCGGGCTGAAGCTGCCCGTTGTTTCCCTTGGTTTTTGGCACAACTTCGGCAGCTTAGTTGCGCCTGAAGTAAGCCGCGGAATGATGCTCAGCGCGTTTGACCTGGGCATTACCCATTTCGATCTGGCCAACAACTACGGCCCCATACCGGGAATCGCCGAGGAATCCTTGGGACGCGTGCTGAAAAGTGATTTGCATGGATACCGCGATGAACTTTGCATCTCCACAAAGGCCGGATATACGATGTGGGAAGGGCCTTAGGGAGACTGGGGTTCTCGCAAGTACCTGCTCGCAAGCCTGGATCAAAGCCTCAAACGGATGAAGCTCGACTACGTGGATATTTTCTACCATCACCGTGTTGATCCGGAAACGCCTATGGAGGAAAGCATGGGCGCACTCGCCGCGGCGATTCAGCAGGGAAAGGCGCTCCCATTGCCCATACAGAGTACTTTCATGACTTCTCGCAACAAAATGGCATAATATCAATTTCAATAAATCACAGATGCCGCATCAAGATGTGCGCGGCGCCATAGGCAATGGTTCGTACGTTGAGTACATTGAGATGAAGACAGGCGCTATTACTCCGGCATCGAAAAGTCGGAAGAGATGCACGAGAGATTTTTTCGCCCAGCAAGGAGCTGGAACGAGGCGTAGCAGCGCTACGCTGAGTGAAGGGCGACGCCACTGGACGGAAAAAGATCCGTGCCAAATTCCG
>JAVBOX010000011.1:0-5722 GCA_031550095.1 Eubacteriales bacterium | reverse complement strand
CGGCTGTTTCTGGGGAACGCAAAAATATCTGGGTGGCATTCGAGGTGTGGTGGATACCAGCGTGGGATACGCCAACGGCCATACGCCCATGCCCACCTATCAGCAGGTATGCGCCCATACGACGGGCTTTGCCGAGGCGGTTCACGTGATCTACGCGCCGCTGACGCTTCCGCTGGCCTTCCTCCTGGAGGTTTTTTTTAGGGCCATCGATCCCACCTCCATCAACAGGCAAGGCGGAGATGTGGGAGAGCAGTACCGCACCGGCGTCTACTACCTGGATGAAAAGGCCTTGGCCATCGTCCAGGCGGCCATCATCAAACTGGCGGGTGGGCTTGATAAGCCGGTGGCCGTGGAAGTGAAGCCCTTGCAAAACTATTATCTGGCCGAGGATTATCACCAGGATTATCTTGAGAAGAATCCAGGCGGTTACTGCCACATTTCAGACGCAATGTGCGGAATGGCCGCTAGGGAACAGGCCTTTCCAAAGCCAAATGATGAAACGCTTCGCAAGACCTTAACGGATTTACAGTATCAAGTGACCCAAAATAGCGCCACGGAGCCTCGCTTTCAAAATGCCTTTGACACCCATTTTGAACCCGGAATATATGTGGATGTCACCACAGGACAGCCCCTTTTTTCTTCCCGGGATAAGTTTGACTCCGGGTGCGGCTGGCCCGCTTTCGCCAAGCCCATGAATCCGGAGGCAACGGTGGAGCGCAGGGACTCCACCCACGGCATGGAACGGGTGGAGGTGCGGAGCCGGGGCGGGGATGCCCACTTGGGGCATGTGTTCCCAGACGGCCCTAGTTACCTGGGGGGCATGCGCTACTGCATCAACAGCGCGGCGCTTCGGTTTGTGCCCCTCTCTGAAATGGCGAAGGAAGGGTATGGTGAATTGGACTCATGGGTGGAATAGATAATGAGCAGACCGCCAAAACAACGGGCGCCCCGCTTACAAGCCCCATGACCACGCCGGAAGAATACATGGCTTCCCTGGATGGGGAAGGCCGCATATGGCTTGCCGAGTTCCTTGACTATATGAGGGAACGGCATGGCGCTCTTCAGCCCATCATGTTTCGGCAGAGACCGATGTTCAAGGTGGGGAAGAGCTATGTTCTGTTCACGGTGGCCAAGGAACACTTCGCGGTGCATACCTTGAACTTTGATCTCATTGAGGCCATTCGGAAAGATCTGCCCAAAGCCAAATACGGAAAGGGGTGTGTCCAGGTAAAGTTCGCTGATGTTGCCGCGAAGCCTGCCCTTAAAGCCCTCTGCGATGAGGTCGTGCGGCTGAACAGCTTGCCGAATCCCCCGGAGGTGGACGTGACGCCTTCCTTGCCCTATGAGGAGAATCTGCGGAAGGCGTTTTCCAGCGGTAAAGCCAAATGGCTACCCCTCTATGAGGTTTTGCGCGATCAGGCAAAAGCAAAGCTTTCCGAGTTTACCGAGTATTTTCCGGCGGCAAACGTCCTTTGGAAGCACGGCACCACCTTTGCACAGATCAGCGCGGTCTCGGGCTCTCTTCGGGTGGAGTTTTTCGCCAGCCGTCTCTGCCCGGAGCGCAACCCGATCAAGGTATTGCAGACCTCCGCAAACCGTGTGGCCCATACCGTGGAATGCCGAGACGAAAACGGAATGGATGAGATCCTGGGCTGGATTGCGGAATCCTATCAGTTGACGAATAACAAAAGCCCTCAATGAAGTAAATCGGTGAAGGTTTCATGAACCTCTTTGCACGCCCTTTACATTCGCCTAGTTTCTGTTGTATAATGAATTGCTTTCCAGGATGGGAATGGCAATTTCGTCTCCTTTCAGAGAGTGTCCGCTTTGGCTGTGAGCAGGCGCAGGGGTGGGTTGCTTTCCGGCCTATCCAAATATGGGTGGCGTTTTGCCAACGATATATGGCTGTGAGCGGGCACATCCGTGTGCCAAGCCGGGTGGTACCGCGAAGCGCGCCTTCGTCCCAGCAGTGGGGCGCGGGTGTATTTTTTTATAGGAGGCGGTTACCATGGCAAAGCAAAAAGAACAGGAATTTGTGCAGCACATCACCCCCCGAAACGTGGATTTTTCACAGTGGTACACGGATGTTATCCTGCAAACCGGTTTGGTGGACTATGCGCCGGTTCGCGGCTGCATGGTTGTGAAGCCTTATGGGTATGCGATTTGGGAGCGCATTCAGCAGGAGATGGACGCCCGGTTTAAGGCGACTGGCCATGAGAATGTCTACATGCCCATGCTGATCCCAGAGAGCCTTTTGCTCAAGGAAGCGGAACATGTGGAGGGTTTCGCGCCGGAGGTGGCCTGGGTGACCCAGGGCGGCACGGAGGTTCTCCAGGAGCGCCTTGCGATTCGCCCCACCAGCGAGACCATCTTCTGCACCATGTACGCCAAGTGGGTGCAAAGCTGGCGGGATCTGCCCATGAAGTATAACCAATGGTGCTCCGTCATGCGCTGGGAAAAGAGCACCCGGCCTTTCCTCAGGACATCGGAGTTCCTCTGGCAGGAAGGCCACACCATCCATGAAACCCCTGAGGAAGCCCAGGAGGAGACCTTGCAAATGCTGGGCGTGTATCGGGATGTGGTGGAGAATATCCTGGCCATTCCCGTCTATGTGGGGCAAAAGAGCGAGCGGGAGAAGTTCGCGGGCGCCCGGGCGACCTACAGCATGGAGGCCATGATGCAGGATGGAAAGGCGTTGCAGGCGGGAACTTCCCATAACTTTGGCACCAACTTTGCAGAAGCGTTCGGCATTCAATACTTGTCCAGGGATGGGAAGCTGGAATACGTTCATGAGACCAGCTGGGGCACTTCCACCCGGCTTATCGGCGCCATCATCATGACTCACGGGGACGAGAGGGGCTTGCGCCTGCCCCCCAATGTGGCGCCCATTCAGGCGGTCGTTCTGCCTATCGCCCAACACAAGGATGGTGTGCTGGAAGGAGCGAAGAAGGTGGCCGAAACCCTGGCGGCTGTCGGCATTCGCGTTCGCTTTGATGATCGGGATACTGTTTCCGCCGGCTGGAAGTTCAACGAGTGGGAACTGAAGGGTGTGCCGCTTCGCATTGAGGTGGGTCCTCGGGACTTGGCCGCGGGGCAGGTCGCCATTGCCAGACGGGACACGTTTGAAAAGACCATGCTGCCCATGGATGGGCTTGCCGAGGCGGTCCAAGGTCTGCTAAGCGATATTCAGCGCTCCTTATTTGAGCAGGCGAAGCGTTTCCAGGATGAGCATACGACGGTGGTCCATAGCTATGAAGAGCTGCGGAAAGCGGTGGATGGGGGATTCGCCCTGGGCATGTGGTGCGGCGAAGAAGCCTGTGAAGAAAAGCTCAAGGCCGATTTAAACGCGACAAGCCGAAATATGCCCTTTGAACAAACGCCCGTAGGGGATTGTTGCTGCGTTTGCGGAAAGAAGGCTGGAAAAGCCATGTATTTTGCCAAAGCATATTAAGGGGGTACGTTTGTGAAAAAAATCAGAATCAAAGACGGCGTTGAGATGACCGACATTGCCCTAGGGGACAGCAAGCGGGGAAACCTGGATTTGGAAGCCGGCGCGTTCACCGTCATGGATCGGTATTATGAGCTTGGGGGCAATACGTTTGATTCCGCAAGAATGTATGACGACGGCGGATCAGACCGGGCCATGGGAAAATGGATGAAAAGCCGGGGGATTGACAGGGACTCCATTGTCATTGTCACCAAGGGCAGCCATCCCCGCGTGGGCAGCATGTTTGTTTCAAGGCTCTCGAAAGACGAAATTGAACAGGATCTGAATGAGTCCCTGCAGTATATGGGCATCGAGCGGTCGGATCTTCATCTGCTCCATCGGGACGATATCAAAAAGCCGGTGGCGGAGATCATGCCGGTTCTCTCCGGGCTCGTTCAGGCGGGAAAAACCAAGGCAGTCGGCGTTTCCAACTGGACGGTAGGCCGCATCATCGAGGCGAACCAATTTGCCGTGGAAAACAACCTGGAGCCCATCCGCTGCTGCCAGCTCCATTTCAGCCTTGCCCAGACGACTACGCCCTTGACCGGCGACCTAACCCATGTGCCAATGAATGAAATTGAGATGGGCTGGTACCGGGAAAGCCGGTTGCCGATCATGTGCTTTGGCGCCCAGGCCAGGGGCTGGTTCGCGGTGCGCGCGGCTGGCGGGTCACCCAAGGACAGCCCAAAGCGCTACTATGATATCCTCCCCGAAAACCACCGCCGCTTGGCTCGGCTGCAAAAGCTGGCGGCCGTCCTGGGAAAGAGCCTGACCGCCATCACCACTGCCTATGTCAGGGATCGTGGCCTGAACGCCGTTGTCCTAAGCTCCTTCACAAAGGTTTTTCAATTGGAGGAAGCCTTTGAGGCGGAGAGCTTTCGGCTGACCCAGGAACAAATCAAGTATTTGGAAACAGGCATTGGATCATGGTGAAAAGTCAGTATGATGTCGTCATCATCGGCGCGGGTCCGGCGGGCATCTTCGCGGCGCTAGAGCTGTCCGCCCTGTCGCCAAACGCGAGCGTATTGATTGTGGATAGCGGGCGGGAGATTAAAAAGCGGGATTGTCCTATGCGAACCGTGGGAAAGTGCTTGGGCTGCAAACCATGCGCTGTCGTGCATGGATGGGCTGGCGCGGGGGCGTTTTCCGATGGGAAGCTATCGCTATCCCCAGGGGTGGGCGGCGGCATCGCGGATTACATGCCTGAAGACGAGGCGGAAAAGCTCATCGCGTATACCGATGGGATCTATCGGCGCTTTGGCGCACCGGAAGCCGTCCACGGGCTGAATGATCCCATGGTGGATACCCTTCGGTACGAAGCCTCCCGCCACAACATTCAGCTTGTCCCATGTCCCGTGCGGCACATGGGCACGGAATACGCGGGCCAGGTGCTGGGAGCGATGTATGACCATTTGGTGGGGGAAGGGCGTGTCACGTTCGCGGAGCAAACCACCGTCCGAGATCTCCTGGTGGAAGATGGGAAAATCGTGGGCGTTACCTTGGAAGCGCCAGATGGACAAACTACCAGCTGCCGCGCTTTCTACGTGATCACGGCGCCTGGCAGGGGAGGCGCGGCTTGGTTTACCCAGCAGATTCACCGCCTGGGTCTGCCCACTCAAAACAATGAAGTGGACATCGGCGTTCGCGTAGAGGTGCCCAACGCGGTTATGGACCGGCTGACGGAGCACCTTTACGAGGCGAAGCTGGTCTACTACTCGGACACCTATGAGAATAAGGTTCGGACATTCTGTATGAACCCGGGTGGCGTGGTTAGCGAGGAGCACTATGAAGGCGGCATCGCCGTGGTCAACGGCCACAGCTATGGAGATCCCGCCCGCAGGACGCGAAACACGAACTTTGCCGTTCTCGTGTCCACCCGGTTTACGGAACCCTTCAACCAGCCCATTGAGTATGGGCGCTACATCGCAAAGCTGGCCAATATGCTGACTGGCGGGCCGATCATGGTGCAGCGGCTTGGCGACTTGCTCAAGGGGCGCCGGACGGATGTAAGCCGCTTGGCCAAATCCACAACCACGCCTACGCTGCCCACGGCTGTACCCGGAGATCTGGGCTTTGTGCTTCCCTACCGCCATCTGGCCAGCATTGTGGAGAGCCTTGCCGCCTTTGACAAGCTGGCGCCGGGGCTCAACAGCCGCAATACGTTGCTGTATGGGGTGGAGGTGAAGTTCTACTCATCCAGGGTACCCGTATCCAAATGCCTGGAGACGGCCGTAG
>JAVBOX010000151.1:0-3350 GCA_031550095.1 Eubacteriales bacterium | reverse complement strand
GCTACGACAAGCTCGCCAGAAGGTTTCTCGCTTTCGTGCATCTGGCTTGCATCTTTGTCTGGCTCGCTTGATTATGCAGCCTTTATGCCTTTTGAAACACGCCCTAGTTTGCCAACGGATGCATCCGTGGAGCATGGCTTGCGTTCTTTCGGCTTTGCCGCGGGCGATAACCGATTGCCGGGCATGCAGTGGTCTGAGGAAAATCGGCTTCTGATGCTCTGCGGCGGCGTGAATGGATTGTACGCGTTGGACATTTAGCCGTAGAAACTGGGCATATAGCCACAAGCGCTTTGCGCGGGAGGAGGGCTTACGTTGGCGGAGCCAAAACCGGGTATTTACCGGCATTTTAAGGGAAATCTATACAGGCTGCTCTACATTGCCAAGCACAGCGAATCCTTGGAACCCATGGTGGTCTATCAAGCGCTCTATGAGGAACGGGGCATTTGGGTGCGCCCCCTATCCATGTGGTCCGAGCCCGTGTGCTGGGACGGCTATGAAGGCCCCCGGTTTCAATGGGCCGAGGAGGCGGAATGATCAAGACCAATGTGATACGCCTCCTGACGGCTGCCGGCGTGGCTCATGTGGTGCTGGAATATCCCGTTCTGGAGGAGGAGTTTTCCGGGGAGCATACGGCGTCCCTCCTGGGGTTGCCGCCGGAAAAGGTTTTCAAGACTCTCGTCCTGCAGGGGGAAAAAGCCGGGATCTTTGTGTGCTGCATTCCTTGCCATGAGGAGATCGACCTGCGCAAAGCCGCCAGGGCGGCGAGGGAGAAAAAGTGTGAGATGCTGCCCACGAAGGCGCTGCTAGCAGCCACGGGTTATATTCGAGGCGGCGTGTCCCCCGTGGGCATGAAGAAAAAATATCCGATTTTCGTGGAGGAAACCGCTCTGCTTCAAGAGGCCATCGCGGTCAGCGCGGGTTTGCGCGGCGCCATGGCGATGCTTGCGCCGGAGGCGTTGATTGCCTATACGGAGGCGGTGGTGGCGGATCTCATCAAGGCATCCATGGGATATTACTCCGGCATCGAAAAGTCGGAAGAGATGCACGAGAGATTTTTTCGCTCAGCAAGGAGCTGGAACGAGGCGTAACAGCGCTACGCTGAGTGGAAGACGACGCCGCTGGACGGAAAAAGATCCGTGCAGAATTCCGAAGATTCGATGCCGGAGTAATAGCTATGGAAAAATAAAGAAGGATCTGCAGGCAAGCATCGGCGAGATCACGCGTTCTCTGGCGTTCTATAGAGACCGTAAGCGTAGCGCCGCGTCGACTAAACAGAATAAGCTGGGGCTCCGGCGTTAAAAAACGGTGTGCGCGGCTGAGTGGGGTCGCGAAGATGGGGTACTCAAGCGTGAAGCGTGGAAGGAAGGCAAACCGACGCTGGTTCTAAGACAACTTGTCTTCCTGGATGAAAGCAGCGTCAGCACCGGCATGACACGCCCGTATGGACAACCTATCCTGTCATAAAGTGAGCGGTAGTGTTTAGAGCAATTTCTGAAAACATAGCGCATAGATTGGCGAGAGATTTTGCCATCTCGCTAAGACGAGGGAGCGAGGCGTAGCAGCGCTACGCTGAGCGGACGAGGCAACGCGAGAAGGTAAAAGATCCGACAAGATGTGTGCCATGTTTTCGAGAAATGCTCTAATCCATTGAAGCTGCCGGAGCTCCAGCCATGTTCTTACCGCCCTACACCCCAGACTTCAACCCGATTGAATTGATATGGCCGAAAGTCAAGGTTATATTGCGCAAGCTCAAGGTTCGCGATGAAGAACTCTTGGACGATGCCGTCGCTCTTGCTTTTCCTCTCCCATTCTGATATCCTTCGGTGGTTTCGCCATGATGGTTATACTTTATGTTAGATTAAATCGCTCCAGGTACTGCCCGGTGGAGTACCCCCCGATTCGGGGCGGCTTCGACCTCCCGCCAATCGTTAGACCGCTCCACAATCAGCTTTGGGCAGACTTCCCCCTCAAATGGAGAATAACGGCACCGGACGCTTGAGTTTGAAAGCGATGGCGACCAGGAAGCCGGCGAATTGGTTCTTCTCAGTTCCCGCATACCGCACCCGCTTGTCGCGTGGGCATATCGTCAGCTTGTTCACCCGCGCCGTCGCGTCCACAAGCGCAAACCGCTCGCTCACGCATCCTTTTCCGCAAGCTGGGTCTTCACCAGTTCAAACACGCGATTCATCCGCTCCATTTTATTTCCCTATTATCCCCTTTTTTCTATGCCCGGTGTTCCTTGATTTCCATAATCAGCGCTAGCACGATCTCCTTTGAGATCTCCGACGCCTTGTTCATATGCCTCGTGGCGTTCTCATTCCCATTGCGCTTTGCGCTATCGGTTATGGCGCGGATTGCGATGAAGGGGACGCGGTTCACATAGCAGGTTTGGGCGATGCTGGCCGTTTCCATATCGGTGGATAAGGGATTAAAAACAGCGTTGATCGCATCCCTTCCCTCGTCCGCGATAAAAGCTTCCCCCGAGACCATTCTTCCAAAGTGGATTCTATATTGGTTTTCATAGGGCTTGATGGCCGCTTTTGACAGTCTGACCAATGTCTCATCCGCATGAAAATATGGGGAGCTCATCCACGGATGATAATCCGTCAGGATCGTTTGGTTCATGTCGTGGTGGGCAATTTCCGTTGAGATCACCGTATCCAGAATGTCCACGGATTCATCCATGCCGCCGGCGGTACCTCCGTTGATCACTATATCCACATGATATGCGTCGATGAGTATCTGGGTGGCGATTGCGGCGTTGGTTTTGCAGACGCCGCAGAACACGGCCGCCGTGTCCATACCAAGAATTTTGCCCTCATAGAAAGTCAGCATTGCCTTTTGAGATGTTTTGGAACCTTGGATGTGAGGTAGGAAGGGTGAGAGCTCCTTTTCCACCGCGCAAATGATTCCTATTTTGGGCATAGCGTTCCCTCCTGCAAATAAGAATTGGCAAAGCAGATACTAACAGGGCTGGAAAGGAAAAGATCTCCCGTATGCCTGAGCTTCCCCTGGGACATCAGCTGAAATCGCGAGATCACCGCCGACCTCTCGTAAGCGACCCAGAGCGCGTCCCCGGCGGGATCAAAGGCGATATCCCGGGGATAGCTATGGGGCAAGGAGTGATCCGTCCGCCAGGAGACACCCCCGGAGGCGTCCAGCCCAAAGATGACCACCTTGTCGTTGCCCCGGCAGGACGCCGCAAGCATGGTCTGATCCGGATGTGCGCGGAGGGCGGAAGCGGCGGCAAAGCCTGCAAAGGAATCATCCGTAAGCCGAAAACGCACCAAAATATCCCCGCTGGATGGATTGATCCCAATGAGCTCATTGCTCAGTTCGCATACCACATA
>JAVBOX010000031.1:0-14471 GCA_031550095.1 Eubacteriales bacterium | reverse complement strand
GCCCTGCCACTGATATGTCCAGGTTCCGTCGCTCACCAGGTTGCCGCTGGCGTCATACGCCAGGGAAACCCCGTTGTACCCCGTCAGCTTGTCCTTCCAGTTCGCGTCGCCATAGGCGTAGGTGACCGTGACCGTTGGCGCGCCCAGGGTATCTCCCGTGGTATAGGCGTATTCCGATTTGCTCAGCGGGTTCCCGCCCCGGTCATACGCGTAGGCGAAGGTCTTTTGCCGCCTTTCGTCATTCACGCGGATCAGCTGCCCGGCCCCGTCGTAGGCGTATCCGGTTGTGAAGCCTCCCCGTGTTTCTGTAACAATCCGCCCCATGTTGTCGTAGGTGTACTGGAGCGCAAACCCCGGTTGTGAAATGGAGGCGATCATGCCTGTCGTGCTGCCCGTGCCCTGTCCGCCGGCCACATACCCATAGGTGGCGGTATGGTTATTCCCGGATGTTTTCGAGGAGAGCGTCCGTGTCGCCAGCCGCCCCAGCTTGTCGTAGGTATAGTTCACCGCGGGGCCATTGTTGTCCAGGGCGATCCTGGTGGGCCGGTTTTCCGTGTCGTAGGTGAGCTGCATCGTGTACGGCGGCTCATTCCACCAAAGCCTTCCCGTGTGCTTTGCGCTGGCAAGGCGGTTGCGGGCGTCATACGCGTATGTTTCCCGGAAGGGCATATACCCGTGTGTATAAACGTGCTTGGTCCCCATCAGCCTTCCGCAGGCGTCGTATTCGTATACCTGCCAAAGCCCCTCGTCACGGTCCCAGATTCGCGCCACCTTCCCATTGGCGTCGTACTCAAACTGATAGCGCGGCGTTGCCTCGCCGTCCATTCGGGTGGCCCGTACCCGCTTGAACTCGTCATAGTCAATGTGCGTCTTGCCGCCGTTTTCGTACTCCGTGCCCAGGGGCAGCTTGTCTCCCGAATCCGTGTAAACCGTATGGGCTAGCGCTTGGTTGCCCACCGATACGCTTACCGGGTTGCCCAGCGGGTCATACGCAAAGCTGTACGTCACATCGCAATCCGTGTCGCTCGTCGTGTTGTGGGCCACGGATAGCAGCTTGTCTTGGCCGTACACAAAGGCGCTTCGATATGTTTTGCCGTCCGCCTCGAGGGTGGTTCCCGTGACGCGCCGCAGCGTATCGTGGGCATAGAAGACCGTTTGGCCGTTTGGCGCCGTGGCGGACAAAGCTATGTCCTTGGCAGGGTCGGTGGTATAGCGAGTGGTAAGCCCTCGCGCGTCAACTCGTGTGGCCAGGTGATTTCCGTCCCCGGTATACGTGGCGGAACCCGCGATGAACGGCGTGACGGTAGTGCCAAAGACCTTGGATGTGAGGGGGTTTCCCATGGTATCGTAGGTGAATTCCTGGTTTGTGCCCGTTGGGCTGGTGATCTTGCGCAGCAGGTGCTTTTGCTTCTCCGCTATGCTGATGCCGTAGCTTAACACCGTTTTGTCGGTAATGGCCTGGCCCGGCCCGCAATAGGAGATCAGGTTGTTATACGTGTCGTAGGTGGATGCGCTCCTGTATCCCGCCAGGTTTTCTACCGCGACGATGTTGTTGCTGGCATCATAGAAGTATGCTTTGCCAAACTGCTCCCTGTGAAGAAAGAGATTGGTGAAGTCGGCCTGGTTCAGGTTGTTGCAATAATCGATGGAGAAGCGAATCCCCGTGTACGCTGCGGGCGCAACGACCGCTCCGCACGCGAATTGCCAGTCCGTCCACTCCTCGCTCCATTCCACCGGCTTGGCTGCTTCGGTGTAGGTGATTCCATTTTTGAATGACACCCGCAGACCAAACCGCTTGGCTTCGTTTTTCCGCGGCCTTGTGTATGATTTTGCCCATCCGCCAACGACAAACACATCGCCGGCTTTTCCGGAGCGGATAAGATCCTGATACACCAAGGCGGCCTTCGTGGCGCCCCCATGGAGACGCAGCACATTTTCCCCGATTCCTTCCGGCTTCGCTGGGTCTGCCGTGGCGTACACCTTGTCAATTGCCGCGTCACATCCGCTCATGACCCATCCTGCCGGCGCGGCGCCGCTGTCGAAGGTAAAGGCGCCGTTTTTCAGCAAATTGTAGCGGTTGACAACCGCCCCTCCTTCCAATTGCGCATTATAGAGATAGATCGTCGATGTGGGCGCCGAGTTGTTATCATCTGAAACCGCGAACCCCACTTCAACTTCATCGGAATAGGCATCGGTGGGAAGCGTTAGGGTAAACGACGCCCTTCCCTCCGCATTGGGGGGATCCGCCGTAACGCCTAAGTTCCCGCCCGGACTCCAGAAGTAGCTTCCATCCGCTGGCCGGTACATATACACACACGAAAGGTTTAGCGGTGCGCTTCCGGTAAATTTATAGTTGACGGAAAGGGTGTATGTCTCGCCACGCTCCAACTTGATGGTTTGTGTCAAATTTGCGAATGTGGATGTTGGGATATTGGATGCCCCGGTGCAGCTAACGCAATGCGTAGCAACCCCATCGGCGGGCGTAACGGTCGAATAGGTCCAGGTCCCGCTTTGCCTCCAATCCGGCGTGTTCGCGACAAAGTCATGGTTTTTCAGCAGGTTTACCACGCTTTTTTGCATTTTGGACGCGGCCTCCGGGTGATTCACCGGCTGCAGGTTGGTATACTGTACGAACCGGGCATGTCCCAGCTCATCATTGACAGATACCGCGTTGCCATAGTCGTTGAAGTGATAAATCAGCTTTTTGCCGTCCGCCACTGTCCTGTCGATTACGGTGGTCTTGCAGTCCCCATACGCATATTCGCGGCAGTTGCCAACCACGGCGTCGTTGGATTCGGTAACCCTCTTAACGCGATACGGCGCCATATCATAGTAATCAATCGTTAGCGTCCGCCCGTCAAGGTTTCTCGCTGAAACCAGCAATCCGAGTGAATCATAGCCGTACTCCGTTTCCTCGCCATCCGCATGCGTGATCTTGATCAAACGGCCCGCTGTGTCATACGCGTATACGGCGCCTGTCGTTTCATAACCCGGCGCACATATTTTCTGCACGCGGCCCTGCCCATCCTGCGCAATGGTTGTTACGCGCCCAGAGCCATCTGTTATGCTCGTAATTTTCCCGGACACCTGCTGAATTGTCGCCGTGTTTCCCAGCGCATCCTTAATGGACTTCACCAGCTTGTAGTTGCCATCATTTCCCGTGGAATCCGTCGTTGGCAGGTCAAAGGTCATAACATTGTCACCCTTATCCCGGATGGCGACCGACTGGCTTGAAATCGTCAGCTTCAAGGATAGGCCGGACATATCCTCATAGCTCGTGGTGGACGTGCCGACCGCCTTAAAGTGGTGGCGCGTGCCGTCACCGTCGGTATATACATAATACACCTTGAGGGTACCGGTCGCCTGATCCCGGATCCTTTCCCGGTGCAATGTGAGCTGCAGCGAGTGCTTCCAGCCTTTGCCCGCGTGCCAAATGCCCAGGTCGTGATAGCAGGAGTTGTAGCAATGAGCGACTGAAACGGGCATTCGGCTTCCCCCGCAAGCCGTATCGCTGTGGCTGAAGAAGAGATTTCCATTGTATAGCCCCACACTCGCCGTTCCCGCGCGACCGCATCCATGGGATTCATACGCCAAATAATCCTCCAGCCCCGCCAAGCTCATGTAGTTGATGGTGATATACGGCCTTGTCAGCGAATTTTTTGCGCCGCGCAATATTGTCCATGAGCTGTTGACCCGCGTGTCCAGCACAAACCCATCGTTTTCACCGTTGTACCACTTGCGCACCAGGTTGGAAATATCGTACCAGAAATTCGTTTGGTAACCCGCCGTGGTTGCCGCTCTCGCGAAATCCAAGTCCATCTCAGCAATCTGTGGCTGGTTATTATAGGTAATTGTGCTGGTATTCCAGCTGGAGAGCACCTCCCGCAGGTAGATCGGTCCCAGGGCTGACGAACTCTGCACGCCAAGCTGCAGCGCGGCCTTTGTAATATAATACGAACTATCAATGCTAGGCAGGTTATCCTGGTTAAATTTCATATAAGCCAAGCAAGTGCCGTAGGAGGCGTGGTTATAAGCCACGCGAAGCTGCGTACCGTTTTCGGGTTGTACCGTATCCGGCGCCTTGCTGGTGACAAAGGCATCCACAATGGCGCTGGCGGAAAGCTCCGTCACCACCGCCGGATCCAGCGCAACGGGGAACGCAGCCGTTTTTAGCCATTCCGCGTCCGGCGTGTAGGTTAAGCGCACCTGCCCATTAGCCATCGTCTGCAGCGAAACCTTCACCTGGCCCTCCGGCTGGGCGTCGTCTGTCATAAACGGCGCGGGCAGCAGGAAAGCCATCTCTCCAGTTTTGTCCAGTACGCGAATGGACTGGTCTTTTTCCAGGGAGAGCGTAAGCTCAGGCGCGTCCAAAAGGAACGCCACGGGCTTTGCCGCTTCCGGCGTTTTGAAGATGATCTCGTCCTTAAAGGAAGAGCCGATCACAGTGCAGGTCATATCCACACCTGGCAAAATATCGGAATGTGTGGCTACGCCCTCGCTTTGGAACAGTGCCTTATGGCGGACATTCTCAAAACTCCTTTGAATGCTCTCCTTTGCGCTTTCCTCATCGGCGCTTTTTTCTCCCATCTCCTCCAGAAGCGCCCTCTTCGTGAACTTCCCCATTTCGGCCCTTCCTTCAAGCCTCCATGAAATGGTTTTTCCATCCTTGTTTTCCAGCGTGACAAGGGGTGTCTTGGCAGAGGCGGACAAGCGTACCTTGAGGAGTCCGTTTGCCTTGTTGGTCAGATAGGCGCCGTCCTGCGAGCTTTCGGCTTCTTCCAGCGTGTTGTCGATCTCCATCCACGTTCCGGTCTCTTTGTCATGGTAGTGAACCGGGGTTGGATACAGCACGGCTTGGTACAGATTCTCCCCCAGAGTAAATAGTTTGCCGGAGCGCGTGCGTTTTTCAGTCACTTCGGCAGCTTCCATCGCGTCCATTTCTTCCGGCGTGCGCATTCGCGCGTGGGGAAGCGCCTTCATGCCCTGCCCAGACTCGTTGGCCTGAATTCCAATGTCTTCCTTTTCCATGGTATGACTCCTTTTTCTTTTGATCTTGGGGAATGAATGACTCTTTTGCCTTTCGGGTCTTCACATTTTAAAGCGTTCCTGAAATCAAAAAGAACATTTGTTCCCTTTAATGTCGACTATAATACAGAACACATGTTCTGTCAATGGCGAAAAAATCACAAAACTGTGTCAAATTACACGTTATATCAAAAATCTGTGGGAGATAGAGCAGATATGAACATGGGCCATGACAGAAAACAAGAGGAGCAACACCCACTTGCGCATTCCCTGGCGCAGCCCGGCGTAACGCAAAAGGGCGAGAAGAAACCGGCAGGCTCTCTCATTCCTTCAACAAACGAAAGACAAAAGTTCGGGCAGGTGCTATACTAATGCCGCATATGAATACCGATTTGCCCAATCTTTGGCATAAATGAGCATAAGGAGGATAAAATGAAAAGCCATGATGTTTATGAGGCCCTTTTAGCCGAAGTATCCCTTCCTTTGATGGCCGAGATATCCATGCGGCAGCAACAACCAGAAGTGCCGGACATACCCGCCGCTGTCCGGCAAACGCTGGCTGCGTGCCCGGCTATGGAACGGATTCAGCCCGGCCAAAGCGTGGCCATTGCCGCGGGTAGCCGGGAAATCCATGGGTTGGCCTTGATGCTCAGGGAATTGATTTCCGCCATTCAAGCCAGGGGGGGCTCGCCCTTCATCGTGCCGGCGATGGGGAGCCATGGCAGCGCTTCCGCTGAAGGCCAGGAGAACATCCTGCGCCATTATGGCGTGGAGGAAGCCGTCATGGGCGTTCCCGTTCGCTCCTGCATGGAAACCGTCTGTGTAGGCCGAACGGCGGAGGGTCTTGAGGTGCATATTGACAGGCTGGCCAGTCAGGCTGACCATATCGTCCTGGTTGGCCGGGTGAAAGCCCATACGGACTTTCGCGGGAAGGCTGAAAGCGGCCTCATGAAGATGATGGCCATTGGCCTTGGAAAGCAGCATGGGGCCGCCATTTGCCACAAGCTGGGCTTTCCGAGGATGGGGCACAGCGTCTGGGCCTTCGGAGAGGTGATCCTGGCAAACGCGCCCATCCTCATGGGCCTTGCCGTGGTGGAGAACGCGGGGCACAGGCCCGCGCTTATTGAGGCGGTTCCCGCCGAAAGGATCATGGAGCGGGAGCCGGAGCTGCTCGTCTACGCCAAGTCCATCATGCCCAAAGTGCCCTTTGACGATCTGGATGTGTTGCTGATCAGCGAGATGGGCAAGAACATCAGCGGCGCGGGCATGGACCCCAACGTGACTGGCTGCGCAAGCACCTTAGGGCGTTTTTGGCCCCACACGGAGAAGATCGCTGTTTTGGACATCACCCCGGAATCGGACGGCAATGCAGTGGGCGTGGGCAACGCGGACGCCATTACCCGGCGGCTGTTTATGAAGATGGATTGGACGTCCATGTACGTCAACAGCATCACCTGTCGGGAGACGGACAGCGCCAAAATTCCCACGGTGATGGAGACGGATACCCAAGCGGTCAAGTACTGCCTGTATTGCTGTGTTCGCCGGGACGCCACCAAGGATCCCCGGGTGGTCTGGATTCGAAACACCGCCAATCTGGAAAAGATGTTCATCTCCAAGGCGCTGCTGAAGGAAGCTGAAGCCCATAAAATGATCGCCATGGTTTCCAAGCCAGCGCCGATACGGGTGGATACGTCCGGTGCCTTTGTATGGGAATCAAAATAGGCTTGGTGATTCTTTAGGGCGACACCGCACAAAGGAGCGTCGCCGGCATCGTGAGAGATTTTCGCGCTGATCAAGGAGCCCGGGGGAAGCCGTAGCAGCGCTACGGCGACCGCAAGCGCGACATAGAGCAGCGCGAAAAGATCCGCAAAGACGGCGTGCGCGATTGTGCGGTGTTGCCTTAGCTCAGGGGATCCGGCAGCGCCGCTTGCAGCGCGTCGTATCCGGTGACTTGATGCAGGCCCATCCAATCGTCCATGAGCTTGCCGTCCTGGAATGTTCCGATCCAAACGATCTGCCCGTCCGCCAGCTCAAAGGCGTAATCCAGATAATCGTCCGTCCAACCGCCTTCGGGCCGCTTGGCTGATACGGTCATACCTGAGAAGGCGTTGAATACGGCGCGTATGGTTTCCGGGTCGTACGTGGTCACCGGAACCATGCCTCCCTCGGTGAAATGGGAGACACAGACGGACACGGGAGGGTTTTTTTCGAAATTCGCTAAAAGCGCTGTGATCTCCGGATCGTCCAGGAAGTCGAACAGGGGCACGCTGCCGTTTTGAGATTTGGTTCCGTTCAACTCCCCAAATTCGTTGGTGGGATCGAGAACTACGCCCACAAAGAGCGGAATGCCGCCTTCTGTGGTGATCGCGTAGAAAAAGGGCCGGTTCAGGTTGAGGACGAAGGGTTCCGCCGGTTTTCCGCCCGGAAAAGGGGCTGTTGCTTCCATTCTCAGTTGGGTATAAGCTGCCGCCTCAATGCCGCCTTCCTCTACGACGATACGGGTGTCGTGCCTGGCCGAAGAGATAAAGATGGGGGTTTTGGTGATGCCCGTGAAATCCGCCTTTCCGAGGGTAAAGGCGGACGCCATGTCTGCGATGAGAAGATCTTTCCACTCGCTGACGGTGTTGTACGCGAATTTGGGCAGCATGATACGGACCCTGCCCCATTGGCCGTTTTCCCGGGCCAGCCAATGCTTGACGCCAACCGTGGAGTACAGCAGGGAATCCAGCCTGCGGCCCTCCGCCGGCAGGTAGAAGGTCATTGTCAGGCCGCCTTCCAGCGGGAGGCTTGCCCAGGAACAACCTTTCTCCTCGCCATAATAGACCGCATCGAAAAGGCCGTGCATAAAATCCCATCGGACTTCTTCGCCATACTGCTTATAGAAGGAATCGCTCTTTGTGCCGTAGTCTTGGAATGGCTCTTTCCAGGCCGCTTTGCAATACACCGTGTTGAACAGCAGCATCGTGAGGTCGGAGGAGAGCGTGAGGGAGGGCGCAAGCAAGCCCCGCGTGTTGTCCGCAATCCATTTGGTCAACCGGGCTGCGGTTTCAGGCTTTTCAAAATCCACGCTGTAAAGCTCCCCATACTGCGCCGCGGCTACGCGCAGAAAGGACGATTCATAGGTGAACGGCTCCTGGAGCCATACTGAGTGGGCGATTTTCAGCGCCAGATTTTCTCCGTTCATATGGAGGTTTCGGTAGAGGGCGCCAGCCATCTCAGCGGGGTTTTCGCCTTGGGCGACGGCGTTAGTCAGGCCCAGCGCCCTATACATCTCCTTCTGGGTTTCTCCTTTCGCCCCGCCTGCTGCCAGCAGCAGGGCAAAATAGAGGCTGACAGGGGAGTAGCAGAGGTTTGTGTTGGCCCAGCTTAACCCCATGGCGGATACGCTGGCGGCAAAATCGATGAGCCCGTCGGCCAAAGCGTCTGGGATGGGGTTTGTAGTTTTCTGGGCTAACCAATCGGAGCTATCGCGAGGGCCGGCCTTGGGGTAATCGGGGTAGAACACGACGTCCGCAGCCAGTTCCGCCTTCGCCCCACAGGATAAACCCATGGATAGCACGAGCATAGCACACAGGATACGCGGGAAAATGCTTTTTTTCTGCATCGCCTGAAATCCTCCTGTAAAATGGGTTTGAAGGGCGCGTTCACAAACTGGGGTTTATCAACGCGGGACGCGGGATTCCTTCGGCCTCCCGCATCTGTGAAGCGGAATGGGCAGTCCGAAACGCGCGTGTCGTCGGAAGGACTGCCTTTATGCGAGGGTTCACACCCCTGCGCTTCCCGGACCGCGATCGACCCTTGCCTCCCCTTCGTTCCGCTTTGGGTGCCGCCAGTTTTTCAACAGCGCCTTGAAGCGCTCCGGATGGGAGATCGCCGCGCCACGCCGACCTGATAGAGCACAAAGGCGTGCCTTGCGGGCACTTGACCTCCTCATATCCCAGAGCTTCCATGGCCATCACGGCGCCGTCCATCATGCCCTGATTTTCGCTTAGGACAGAGCACATCGAAAGTTCCATGGAGCTGAACAAGCTTTAAACCGCTTCATATTGTCGGCTCTTTTTGTCACGTCGTCTCCGGTTCCGTTCTAGGGGCCCCATCCAGGGGGACGGTGAAGAGCTCGTATTGCTCATCAAGTGTGTTATGATAAAAGAATGAGATGCCGCTCTCCTCAAGTGCCCATGGGATGGAATACCAGAACAAGTTGGAAGCGTCCAGCTCATGGAGAATCTTTCCATTCCAATCGCTCAGTACCAGGGCAAAATACCCGCAGCCTTCATCATCACCCGCCATGATCCCCGGAAGATAAGCCGCCAAACCATAGGGGGTGGGCATGTACAGGGCGCTGTCCAAGTACATGGGGTATCGTTCTTGTGTGCTTGTATTCAAGCAATATAGGCCGCCATTCATCTGATAATCCACCATGACCGAATTATCGGGCCAGCGGTATGGGTCGTTAAGGTTTTGGTAGAGGACATATTCTCCTTGGGCATCCAAACCTTCTATGCCGTAGTCCGTGACTTTTTCCACGTGAGAACCATCTAGCGCCATGCGGTAAAGGCAGGAACCGGACTCGACGGAGAATTCATCGTATTCTTCATGATAGTATATTTTGTGAACCTGGTCCCGTTCATTGGCAAAGTAGATGGTTTCGCCGGAAACCGTATAATCGTCCATGCGTATGTCCGATATCTGCCGCATGTTCGAGCCATCCGAATCACAAAGGAAAGGGATGCCATAGCCGTCTGTGAGAAGGATGCTACCGTCAGAAAGGCGCAGCACAGGACCGGTATAGGGCCCTTCATCCCATTGCTGAGGGCCTACGGGCACGCGCTTTGCTCTGCCTTCCTGATCCACCGTGACCAAGTAGATGGTTTCGCTTTCACCTACGGAGTTCGTTGTTGCCGTCAGGTAGGCCATTCCATCTTCCCAGAGGATGAGATCGGATATCCAGAGATCTTCCGGATAAATCGCCTTCTCAATCACCTTGCCATCTTGACGGGTAAACACCCGCACAGCCATATCCTTCTCTTTGTCGCTGATGAGCGCTAAGGTATCCCCGCAGATGGCGAATTCGCGGCCTTTTGTGTGCGCGGCAGGTACGCCGTTCTCCACGAAAGGCTTGGTTACCTTGGGGATTTTCAGGAATTTGTGATTTGAAAACCGAATGGGGATGACATCGCCGTAAAACTTAGAACCGGCAGGCGGCCGGAGGAGCGTGCCAGCGTCGAAGAAGCTGCTGTTCGGCAGAGCCAAATTGGCTTCCATCATGTTTTCTAAGGAGAGGGAAAGGCAGTCCGTCACATCCACAAATCGCAGGGCGTATAGGTCCACCAAAGGCGTAAGATCCTCGATCTTTGTGCCCATAAGGTACAAATACTCCAGTTTTTTGAGCCCCATCAGGGGAGAGAGGTCTGCAATGGGATTTCCGGAAAGATCCAAATCAATAAGCTCTGTGAGGGCGGCCAAGGGGGAGAGGTCTGTGATTTCCAGGTTTGAAAGATTCAGTTCCGTAGCGGAAATGGGCACTTTCTGATTGCCGATGGTGACGGTCTCTTCCGCGGCCGCTATGGGGGGCATATTGGCCATAAGGAAAAACGCCAGCGTGTAAGCCACGATTCGCCACTTTGCTGTTGGGTTCATAAAGCCGCCTCTTTCTTTTCCTGGACAGCGGCTGCCTCCTCTGCCACGCGGCCATAGCGCAGGAATAGCTGCCCCCGGTTGTGGATGCCCAGCTTTTTGTAGAGGGAAGTGCTGTGAAAGCTGATCGTGGTGGGCTGCACATTCATGGCCTGCGCCGCCTCCTTCATTTTAAAACCCTTTAGGAGAAGATCGAACCCTTCCCGCTCCCTTGGGGTCAGCGAATTAAGCCGCTGTTTGTCGGATAGGGCTTCCCCATCCATTGGGGAGGGCTTGTTGTTTGACTGTGGAACCTGTGCTGGGGTCTCAGGCTGCCAAAGAACCGACTTTAGTTTTGATAACCAACTCATATTCTCGCCCCACTTTCGTACTCAGAATAGGTGAGCGCTGGACTTTTGCCTAGCTACCAGTGCGCATAGGATCGCCTAAAAGGCATCCTGTGTATTTGCATAGGTATTGAAAAAGCCAGATAAATCAAGGATTGCGGAATACGGCTAAAGGGAGGATGTTTTTTGCGAATGCCCTAGGGCAACACCGCACAATCGCGCACGCCGTCTTTGCGGATCTTTTCGCGCTGCTCTATGTCGCGCTTGCGGTCGCCGTAGCGCTGCTACGGCTTCCTCCAGGCTCCTTGATCAGCGCGAAAATCTCTCGCAATGCCGGTGACGCTCCTTTGTGCGGTGTCGCCCTAGAGCTGGATGGGCACAGCGTCTCCGATGGCCATGGTGTCCTCTGTCACGTGGCAATCAAAGGCGGAAAGGGTCACGTCCGCAGCCTGGGCTTCTCGCAGCGCCTGGGCAAAAACGGGATGGGTTCGTTCGTTTGGCGTAAAGTACCGGGCGCCCTTCATTTGAATGACGAAAACTGCGTGGGCCCCAAACCCAACCTTTCTGGCGTGGATGAGCTCCTTCAGGTGCTTTACCCCCCGCTCCGTAGGCGCATCTGGAAAGAGAACCACCCCACCTTCCTCCAATGTGACGCCCTTCACTTCGATGTAAATTCCCTGATCACCCTTTCGGCAGAAGAAATCAAAGCGGGCGGTCCCAAAGGCCGCTTCTGGTTTGATCCCCGTCAACGCCCCGAGATAGCCGCCATCCTCCAGAAATTCGCCGAAAGCCCTGTTGGGAGCCGCGCTGTCCATGTTGATAAGGCGCTGCCCCTTCCAGACGGAGATGAGGCTGTAGCCCGTGGTGCGCTTATCGTGACCGGCCCTTTCCAAAATCACCCTGGCGCCGGGGATCAGGAGTTCAGCGCACCGTCCGGTGTTTTTCACGTGGCATCGTTCCACTGTGCCGTTTATCTCCACCAGCGCGACGAACCGGTTGGGCCGGGTCAGAAAGATGCCGTGGAGAGTGTCGAGATATTTCATGGTGTTTTCCCGCCAGTTCGTGTATAATGTGAATCAATTCGAAGAAGTTATCATTGCCTGCTACGTGGCGGCGGTTTTTCGCGCATCGCTTGGTGGGCCATTCTTGGGGAAGGAAATGAAAAAATGGATATATCCGCACATAATTTTACACTAGAAGGCACCGCAAATACAAGGGAGTTGGGAAGTTATCCTCTGGCGGATGGAAGCTTTACCATCCAAGGGCGGCTTTTGCGGAGCGACAGCCTTCACGCGCTGACGGAAAGGGACAAGGAAAAGCTCTATGCCTATGGCGTCCGATTGGCGCTGGATCTGCGTTCCATGGGGGAGTGCGAGGCGTATCCAAGCGGCTTGCGGGGCTACCGGGATATTCGGTATGTCCATGTCCATCTGCTGGATCAGGTTCAATCCTCCGGTTTTCAAGAGGTGATGCCCGAAAGCATGGGAGGGATGTACATCGACCGGCTGGATCATAGCACCGCCTCCATTGCCCAGGCGCTAAGGGCCATCCTGGCTTGCCCCGCGTGTACCATCTTTCATTGCACCGCGGGCAAAGACCGGACTGGGATCATCGCCATGCTGATACTGCTGCTTTCCGGGGCCACGGTGGAAACGGTCCTGATGGATTATGCGGTTTCCTATGAAAATATCAAGGAAATGGCGGCGGCCCAAAGGGAGGCCATTATTGCGCAGACAGGGCAGGAGATCCCGGAGTATGTTTTTCGGTCCGATCCCGAGCAGATGCAACGGGCAGTGGATCACCTGTTTCAACAATATGGCAGCGCGGAAGGATACTGCAAGGCGATCGGTTTGATGGACGATGAGATTCAAGGGTTGGCGCGTACGTTACGGGGATAAGGAGGCGTATGCCATGGAAACAATCAACCTGCTTGTCACACTGGATCAAAACTATCTGCCGGGGCTTTTTGCGTTGCTGCAATCGGCCTTTGTGAATAACCCAGGAGAGACGATTCATATCCATATGATTTATGACGGCATTCCGGAGGAGCGGGTGAAGGCGGTGGATGGATTTTGCCGGTTTCACGGTGGAAGGTTGACGGCGTATGCTGCTTCGGACGCCCTCTTTGAGAATGCCCCTGTCTATTCATATTTTGCCAAGGCCATGTATTATCGCCTTTTGGCGTTTCGTATGCTGCCGAACACTTTAAGCCGGGTGCTTTACATGGATCCGGACATGCTGGTGATCAATCCGCTTGGCGAACTGTACGCCACGGATTTCAAAGGAAACCTGTTCGCGGCGTGCATGCTGGGCGGAATCACTGCCAGGGTCAAAGTGCCCATCAACCGCATCCGCTTGGGCTATGACGCGGGAGGATACTACAACTCGGGCATGCTCCTGATGAATCTGGAGGCCCAGCGGAAGGCGTGCGACCCCGAGCAGATTTTTCAGTATATCACCGAGCATAGGCGGATGCTCATCCTCCCGGATCAAGACGTCCTCAACGGTCTTTACGGGGAAAGGATCTTGTCCCTGGATGATCTGCGCTATAACTATGATGTCAGCCGGTATGGAAGCTATCAGCTTATCCGCGAAACGGACGCTGGAATGGACTGGATGATGGACAACACGGTGATTTTGCATTATTGCGGCAAAATCAAGCCCTGGACCAAGAACTACCGCGGCCGCTTTGGCCTCCTTTTTAAGCATTACGCCGCCATGGCCAATCAAACCCTAAAAAAGGCTGAGGTCTTCCAGGAGCTTGAGTTGGCCCAGTAAGCGCTTTTCACCATTCTTATTGGCAGCGGCCGGCACAAAGTGGCGTTAGAAGCCGACCTCAATGGGCCCGACGGGCGGGTCTTCCTGTTTTGTTTCCGCCTTGGATATGGCGTTTGCCTCCACAAACCCGCGCATGAGCGTGCCGTTGGCCTGAACCTCCACATAAGCCCATTGATGCTCGTTGACATAATCGGAAAGATAGGTGACGTTTGCCCCCGGGCTCAGGTTGACCAGGGTTTGATAGTTTGCCACCGGATCGTCCGTCAAGGCGCAAGGGCTTGTGATGATGGCGGGCATATAGGCGAAGGATAGCTGGGGCGCATCCACATAATCCACAAAATCCGCGTTGTTCACAAATCCTACCCGTATATTGCCGTTGTTGGTCCAGTACATTACCATGAGCCATCCGTTTTCCCAGCCGCCCACATAGATTTCCCCGTTGGTGCTGACCATGGCCTTGCCATCGGCCGCCCGGTAATAATGCGCTCCGGGGCCCGTATACACCTTCAGCTGCTGGTTCGGGGCAAAGTACTGTTGAAAAAAAGAGGAGAAGGCACCGTAAATGGGCGGCTCATAGGAGACGCTGGGCACGGGCTTGCCGCTTGGGTTGGTGGTTTTCAAGGCCCGCATTTCCTCGCGAACCTGCTTGGCAAGCCGCTCGTTTTGCCATTCGATGCTGGTAACCAGGTGATCGTAAATGCTTTG
>JAVBOX010000165.1:0-22084 GCA_031550095.1 Eubacteriales bacterium | reverse complement strand
TGCGTTTGACACCGACCTAGAGGAGCGCATGGAGGATGCCCAGTAGAGAGGCGTTACAGTGGGCCGAATCAGCGTCAGCATCCCGGGACCTTTCGACTATGCCCTGGGGGTGAGCCGCATGCGGCATAAGTTTGCCTCCATTGAGGGGTTTCCCCTTCGGGAGCGTTTTTCTCAAGTGGCCAAGGGCTTGCCGGTGGTTTTTTTGCATGACGGCGTGGCGTTTATGCTGGGGGAGTGCCACTTTGGCGCGGGGAAAGGCGCCCTTCGCCCTGTCGGGGTCATGCTTGGCACGGGCTTCGGCTTTACGGCGTCGCAGCGGGGAAAGGTCTGCGTAAATCGGATGGGCACCCCTGCCCTATCATTGTACGCCCGTCCATTTCGGGAGAGTGTTACGGAGGAGTACATTTCCAGCCGGGCCATTCGGGCTCGTTATTCTGCCCGCCGCCCGGAAATGGGCGGCCTTGAAGTTCGTACCATCTGTGAGGAGGCCCGAAGGGGGGACCAGGATGCCCTCGCCGCCATGGCGGAAACTGGTGCCCTGCTGGCGGAAGCCCTTCTGCCGCACCTTGCGGCGCTCCGCTGCGATCGGGTGATCATTGGCGGGCAGATTGCCCGGTCCATGGATTTGCTCATGCCCGGGCTAATGGGGGCATGCAATGTGCCGGTCTGTACCGCGGCGTTTCTGGAGGATGCGGCGTTGAGAGGCGCGGCTTACTATGCCCAGAAAGGGCCGGCAGACTTGCTGTTGGAAACGGATGAACGGGAGATGTTGAGGCTGGCCAAGGAGGAATGAGAATGGAGAGCGTCTTGCTGCGCCTGCAGGAGACAGTTGACCTGCTTGCGGCGGTGGAAGGGCGCGTTGCCCAGTATTTCATCACCAATATTGATACGCTGGTCGGCACGCCGATTGCCCAGGTGGCTGAAGCCTGCAACACGACAAAATCTTCGGTGGTGCGGGCTTGTAAGCAGCTGGGCTTTACCGGATATAAGGACTTTCTCCATGCGGTTGGCGTGGAGCGTGCCCTTATGGAGCATGGGAAGGCCAATTTTCCTGAGGAACTACATCCGGGCAGCGGCATTGAGTCCATCAGCGGCCAGGTGATTCGAAACAGCGTTTTCTCCTTGGAGAACACTCTGCGCATCCTGGACTACGAGCAGCTTCGCCTCGCCATTGAGGCCATTGGCCAAGCAAAGCATATCGAGCTGTTTGGCGTCGGTGCCAGCGGAATTATCGCCCAGGACGCGGAACTCAAGTTCCGGCGCATCGCCCTACCCGTCCATGCCAGCATCGATTCCCATTATCAGATCATTTCGGCCAGTGTGTTGACAGAGGCGGATGCGGTGATCGCTTTTTCTTACCACGGGGAAACCCGGGACATCATCGACGCCGCCAGATTGTCCCAGGAGAGGGGTGCCAAGGTCATCTCCGTCACAAAGTACGCCGACAATACCCTGTCCAGGCTTTCCAACATTAATCTTCGCGTCGCCAGCAACGAGACCTTGTTCCGTCTAGGCGCAATGACCTCCAGGCTTGCCATGCTGGGAGTTGTGGACATCCTATTCACCTGCGTTGCCAGCGAACGGTACGATAGCATTGAGAAAGTTTTTCTTCAAATGGCGGACGCCCTGAAGAGCAAACGAACATAATTTCAGCTTACGCCAAGAATTGGGCAAGTCGGTATCAGGACGGAGAGGCGGACATTCATGGAGATAATTCAAGAGGGGCTTTCCACGCCTGTGACCCGCCGCTGCGATGTGCTGGTGGCTGGTGGCGGTGTTGCGGGCGTATCTGCTGCTTTGGCCGCCGCAAGGGCCGGCGCTCAAGTGATGCTGCTGGAGCGGGGCTACGTGCTTGGAGGCCTTGCGACAGCTGGACTGGTGGTCATCTACCTGCCCCTATGCGATGGGTGCGGCAATCAGCTGAGCTTTGGCCTGAGTGAGTCACTGCTACGGCTTTCCATCCGCAACGGGGCGGATGGGCGCAATCCCAGCGGGTGGCTGAATAAAGACGCCAAAGGGATACGGGAATCTGGTGAGCGGTTTGAGGTTCAGTTCAACCCGCATTTCTTTGCCATGGATATGGAGCGCATTTTGATGGAGAAGGGGGTTGGAATCCTCTATGGCACAGCCGCTTGCGCCGTTCAAAGGAAAGGAGATAGGTTGACCCACCTAATCATTGAAAATAAGTCAGGGCGAAGCGCGGTGGCTGCTCGCATGTTCATCGACGCCACGGGAGATGCGGATATTTGCAGCTTCGCGGGGGTGAAAACCGCGCTGTATCAGGGAGGAAACGCCTTGGCAGCCTGGTATTACGCTTCCGCAAAGGATGGGATGCGGCTTCGGATTCACGGCGTCGCGGACCGGCCCGCCTGGCGCATGGATGAGAATGTTCCGCCGCCCCTTGTAAAGGATCGGTTCACGGGAATCGACGCTGAGGAAATCAGCCGCATGATGGCGATGAGCCATGCCAAGGTGCTGGAGGACATCGAAAGCCACAGGCGGGCGGATCCGGCGTATAGGCCCGTGACCCTGCCCTCCATTCCTCAGCTGCGCATGACGCGCCGCATGGTGGGCGCGTATACCCTGGACGAAACGGAGGATCATGCGTCTTTTGATGATTCCATCGGCTGCGTGGGCGATTGGCGCAAGCGCGGGCCGGCTTTTCAGATACCTTACCGAACCCTCTACAGCCACGAGATGGCAAACCTGCTGACAGCCGGCAGATCCATTTCCGTGACGGATGCCATGTGGGACATCACAAGGGCAATCCCCGCCTGCGCCGTGACCGGGGAAGCGGCTGGAGCCGCAGCCGCCCTAGGGGAGGATGTGAGAACCGTGGACATGCGAAAAGTAAGAAGCCATCTTTTGAGGCATGGCGTGAGGCCTTCGTTTCCATTTTGAGCTTGATGAAACGCGGGATTTTCGCGGGTGTATCCAGGGATTCACTCGTTGCGGAACTGCACATATACATGGCCTGTTGGCGCGGTAAGGGGCAAGCCGCCTGTCCGATTAAAGTCGTCCTTAAGCGCGGGAGTTTTGGCGCCTTTGGCATAGACATAGGTAATGGCGGGCGCCGCGCCTATCGCCGCATCCTCCGGCGTCATGTAATGCTCGAAGAAAACATAAGGACCGTTGCATGCCTTGACCCGCTCGTCATCGGTTTTTCTGACCTTTTTGCCCGTGGGTAACAGAAACGTAATGTTGTTTTTGGATATGGTAAATCCAAAATCATACTCCTTTTTGCCTGTCACATCAAGATCATAGGAGCCAGAAAGCACATCTGCCAATTGCCCATTCTCGAAAAAGCCGAAGTGATAGCTATTGCTGGTGAAAACGGCATGAATGGAACGATCAGTGATGCCCTCCACGGACCATGAGTCGCTGGGGGTCGTAACCAGGGCGACGGCACCGCCTCCGTAAAACCGCGCTTTGCAGCGAACTTCCTTTGGCGCCTCACCCAGGTCAATGCCCGTATATTTGGCGATTACGCCTCTTTCGTTGGGAAAGTTGAGGTTGGTCACCAGCTGCCCGTCTTGAATATAGGCGTTTTCGTAGCCAGACGGATCCTCCTGTACGGAGAAAACAGGAATTTCGGCCAACACGGGCAAGACCAAGGCAAAGACAAGCATGGCCGGGATCGCACTAAAGAGATTTCGCTTTTTTTTCATGATGCCTTCGCCTCCTCGGGATTATTGGCTTTATTATATGGAGCGAGGAGGCGCTCGTCAAGTTTGCTCCCGCGGTGAAGGACAAGCACATCAGAAATCAAGTGTGATTATTCGTAGAACCAGGCGGTCCTATCCTCTTGCTCCCGTTCCAAGGGCTCCGCCTCTCCTGCCTCCAGCAGCCGCTCAACATGGGCCTCCACGTCCCCCAGCGTGCGCCATTCGGCGATGATTTCATCATGGAGAACCACATGGTAAGCATGCTCGCAGAGGATCGCCAGCTTGGCGATATCCAAGGGGGTGATGCCGTTTGCTGGGGACAGGGCGTGGTCCTTCCCAAATCCGTGGGCATCGTTCTTGAGCACTTCCGCCAGCAATTCTGAAACGGTGATTCGCGCCACTTAACGGCCCTCCTTTCCGATGGGCAAAAACCGGCTTGGTTTTCCCGCTGAAAAAAGGGAGAGCCGGTGCAGCGCCCGGGTGCTCGCGATGTAGAGAAGCTTTTGATCTTCTTCTTCGGAATAGTTGGCATCCTCCGCGTCGCAGAGGAGAACGGCGTCAAACTCCAAGCCCTTTGCCACGAACAAGGGGATGACGAAGGCACCATAGGTATCCAAAATACCCCCGTCCTGAACAAGCCTTATGGAAACGCGGTTGGAGAGCCGCTCATAGAGAGCCATGGCATTGCGCTCGGTTTTACAAAGCAAGGCGATGGTTCCGTATCCCTTTGCCTGACAGGCGTATACCTCTTCGATGATCATTGAATCCATCGCCTCAGCGCCGTCGGCGATATGAATGCCGGGGAGCTCTCCGGATCGGCTGAAGCAATCCCCTGCCGTGCCGGGTGGCAAAAAGTTGGCGCTGAAAGCCCAAATCTCCCGGGTGCTGCGAAAGCTCTTATCCAGTATCACCAGCTTACTATGGGGTTTTTTCAGCATATCCCCGGCGTCATCGTAGATGGACAGATCCACCGCGCCGCCCATGGCTTGGTGGATGTCTCCCAGAATGGTGAACCGCGCTTTTGGAAATAGAGAGGCAAGCAGCGCCATATGCATCGCGTCCGCGTCCTGGGCTTCATCCAGAACCACCTGACGAATGCTCGTATAGGCGCGGCGCCCGTAGATTCGTGCCTGAAGGTAAGCGATGGCGGCTGCGTCCCCATAGGGAATTTCGTCTTCCCCCAGCGCCTTTAGCGTGGTCATTCGAATATCGTCCATCTCATCCTGAGACAAAAGCCCCCGGGACAGGTAAGCGAGGGCGGTTGGATCTGAGAAGATGGACCGATAGAGCGCCTTCACGTCCACTCGGGTGAATTGGCGAATCTGGCGCAGCAGGCAAGCGCTCTCATGGATGGAGAGCATGCGGGCGTATGGGATGGCCTCGTAAAGGCTCTCCGTTTTGCTGGACGCAAACGCCATCAGCGCCTCCATTCGCGTGGGGCGCAGCGCGTGAATCCGCTGGAAGATCCTGTGCTCAAGCCAGCCCAGGCGAATGCCGATGGGCGCCATTTTTTTGCTGTTGCACACCTCCACCTTCATTGCGTTTCGGGAAACGACACATTGTCCCGCGTAGTGGACATCTGAGAATGGAAGCCAGCGCCTGGGCAGATCCTGGACAAGCCGGTCCAGCAGCGCGATAAAGACATTGGAGCCTTTGAAAGCCCTGGTCCGCCGCATGGCCGCTTTTTCCCACGCGCTTGAGGTGTTCAGCCATTTCTCAATCCATTCGCTCCGTGACTGAATCCGGGCGCCCTGTAGAATTCGCTCAAACAGCTCCTCAAAGAGGACGGTCTGCACATGCCGCTCCCCAAGCTCCGGGAGCACATGGGAGATATATCGCTCGAATACCGCGTTGGGGGAAAGGATGAGAATTTCTTCCGCGGAAAGCCGCTTATCGTTTAGCCCCTGGTACATCAAATACGCGACACGGTGCATGGCGACGGAGGTTTTCCCGCTGCCCGCGGTTCCCTGCACCATGAGCAGATCGCTGGTTAAATCCCGAATCACGCTGTCCTGGTCCCGCTGAATGGTCTCCACGATGCTCTTCATTTCGATGGAGGCGGGACGAGACAGCAGGTCTCTGAGAAATACATCCACCACCTGCACATCCACATCGAAAAAATATAGCAGCTCACCATTTCGAATTTCATATTGGCGCTTGAGGGATATTTTACCCGAGATTTCACCCCCTGGGGCTTGGTAGCTGGCCGGTCCCGTTCCATAGCGGTAAAAGAGGCTCGCGATGGGGGTGCGCCAGTCATAGACATGAATGGCAAGGGTGCCGTGCTCCATGAGCGTCGCCCGGCCGATATACACTTGCCGGGGCGTATCGTCCCCTTCCCTTTGGAAGTCGATTCGGGCAAAATAGGGCGTTTTCATGAGGCGGGCCAGGGCCCGCATGGCATCGTCATCCTTTTGCTGAGCTTTTGCCTCGCTGGCAAGAGGGGCCTCATCCTGATTCAACTCCAGCAGGTCTAAAAAACCCTGGGCGCTGTATAGGCCGCCGATGTCATAGGTGACACGTTCAAGCATTTCTTCCTGAGCGGCCTGAATTTCCGCCGCTCGTTTCTGGCGTCGTTCGGCGATTTCGTTCCACTGAACTCGCGCGACCGCAAGGGTGCTCTCCAGATGGGTCTGCTCAACTGCTTGCTCACCTTGATTTGGTTCCACGCCCGCACCTCCTGAAAAGTCTTTCCCGTTAGCATGCCCGTAGACTATCATATTTTTTCGAAAAGAACCAGGCTTGGATTTTCCCCAAAGGTATGATATACTATAGCAGAGCGTGGGAGAGGATTTCCCGCGCTATTTTTGTTGAACTGGGATCATGCTTTTTTGTTCCTGCCGGGTGTGTATAAACGACGGGGGCAGTTGGGCCTGTCGGACCGGTGGGACCGGTAGATCCAGGCAAGCCCGTGGCACCCGTGGCACCCGTGGCGGCCGTTCATTTTCCACAATTATGAGACGGAGATTACGCGAACGCCTGCATTGTGGCGATCATACCACAATGCAGGCGCCTTTTCGCTGTGCCGTGCTGCCTTGGTTATTTGTGTCATTCATTAATCCAGACGAGCATTTCATTCTCCCCGCGATTTGCCCAGGCATAATAGGGGATGAAGGTTAGGCGGACGGGCGACCTTTCGGGAGGTCGATCGGTATACATGGGACCATCCGGCTGTTTCACCAGGCGCTTGCCGTCGGCTTGAAGCTCCAAAATGCCCGACAGCTTATCAGGCTTCCATTCTTCGGCAAAGGGTGCGTCCGGGTTTAAATAGAGCCCATGGAGGGAGGGACCGTTGTCCGCCTCCTCCATGCAGTATACGACAGGGCCGCGCATGACGGCGACCTTGCCTATATCCTCCCGAAGGCGGGGGTTGGCATATACCCGGCGGGGCTCCATGGGAAGCGACAGGACGATTGTATCACCTTGCTTCCAATCGCGCTGAATCCTGGCATATCCTTTCACCAATTCCACCTTTTCAGAAATGCCGTTGATGATTAAGGAAAACTTTCCTTTGCAGTAATCAGGGATCCGCAGATTCAGGGCATACGCCCCCGGGCTTGGCGTCAACTTGATTTCGCCCTCATAGGGATAACGGGTTTCCAGGGCCAGCGAATGTGCTCCCAGCGTTACGCGCCCGGCGATGTACTGGTGAACATAGATGTCTTCCTCCTGATAGCTGAAAGCATAGCGGGCCAGGGACATGACAAAGCGGGCAAGGTTGGGCGGACAGCAGGAACAGCCATACCACTTTGGCCGGACGGGGAGCACGTGCTTTTTGCCGGGGTCCTTATGGCTGGCTTCCGGCCATACTTCCAATGGGTTCACATAGAAAAAGTTATGCCCTTCCAGGGACATGCCGGATAAGCAGGTGTTGAACATCGCCCGCTCCATGGCATCCGCGTACCGGCTGTCGATTTCCATCTGTAGCATTGCCCGCGCGAAAAAGCATAAGGCGATGGAGGCGCAGGTCTCATTGTAGGCGGTGTCGTTGGGCAGGTCGTCATCGAAGGTAAACGCCTCGCCGACGTGAGAGCTTCCCACGCCGCCGGTGATATACATCCGGTGGTTTGCCATGTTATCAAATAGGGTCCGGCAAGCCTTGACTAAGGTTTCATCATGTATTTCCCGGGCAACATCCGCCATGCCGGTGGCCATGTACAGTGCGCGGACGCTGTGGCCTTCTATTGTCGCCTGCTTCCGCATGGGCAGGTGGTTTTGAGCATATTCATCGCTCATTTTGTGCAGGGGGAAGTGGAAAGCCCCATTGCGTTTTTCATGCTCCTGGTGGAAGAAGCTTGGCTTTTTGCCCCTCTCGTCGATGAAGTAGCTTGCCAGCTTGAGCATTAGCGGATCCTTTGTCGCGCCGTACATCCGCACCAATGCCAGCTCAATTTCCTCATGGCCTGGGATGCCGTGAATCTTGCCATCTTCCGGCCCGAGCACCGTATCGATGTGCTTCGCCATCCTCACCATGATATCCAGCAGTTGGCGCTTGCCTGTGGCTTCATAGTAGGCGACGGCGGCTTCCATCATGTGTCCCGCGCAATAGAGCTCATGGCAATCCCGCAGGTTTGTCCAGCGCTTGCCCGGCTCCTTCACGGTGTAGTAGGTGTTCAGGTATCCGTCCGGCTGTTGGGCCCGCCCAATCAAGGCGATGGCCTCGTCCGCAGTCTTCTCCAGCTCGGGATTCTTAAAGGCTGCCAGGGAATAGGCCACGGCCTCCAGCCATTTGGCGATATCGCTGTCCTGGAACACCATGCCATAGTATTCTCCCTGGGTCTCTCCGGCGGCGATACGGAAGTTTTCGATGCAGTGGCTGGGCGCCGCGTCCGGCACCCGGTCGTTGATGGTTTCCCATTGATAGGGAATGACCTCATCCCGAACCAGAGTCACAAACCGCTTCCAAAACCCATCGCCAACAACAAAATCCTTCACACTCGGCGTTTTTATCGCGTTCATGTGGGCCTCCTTATTCTCCTACTTCTTGGCCTTCCAGCGTGAAATACATGGTAGACTCTTCAGCCCTTAGCCGGGAAAGATGGATCATCTCGATGTTTTTGGCCTGGTGCAGCGTTCGGCAATAAATGGCCTGCTGGAAATGACCTTTCCGGCTCTCCTGATGGATCAGCTTGACTGGATCGTTCATGCCATTAGGAAGCAGCAGCGCGTCATTGGTCGTCTTGCCCACCAGCACATCCGGCCCGTCCATGAAAGCGACGCGGCTTGGGTTGTCCGGCAGGGGGTGAACGGTGATGGCGGAGGGGAAGATCACTTCGATGACCCCATCTTTCCATGGATGGTTAAGCTCCACCACCATGCCAGGAGCGCCATAGGAAGGGCCCTGCCCATTGACCGTGATTTCCGCCTGGCCTTTCACCCACCAGGGAATGCGAAGGCTGATGGTGAAAACGGCTTCTTCCGCGCACTGCAGGGAAATGCGGTAGCGGTGTCCCTGAAAAGGTGGGATGCTCTTTTGAATGGCATCGCTCACGGGTCGCCGGATGCTGTAGGGGTAGTTGTAGTCCTCCCGGATTTCCATCTTGATGGGGTGACCGGCGGCGCACAGCGCGGCGCTCACCGGTCTGTATTGGGCGACAAACACGCCTTTGCCGTACTCATACAGCGTATCCCGGGCGTGGATCATATGGGTCTGCACCAAGGTACCGTGGCAGCACCAGAAGTTCTCAGTGGGTGTGCCCCATTTTACTTTTGCTCCCGGCTGCATGGGAAGATAGTACCCAACCATTCCCGTGTCGGTGTGCTGCTGGGCTAAAATGCCGTTTTGGTAGTTGCGCTCGATATAATCTTGATACGCCACATCCCCGGTGCAGCGGAATAGGAAATCCGCAAGGCGGCTCATGTTGTAGACGGTACAGTGCTCTTGGTTATCCTCATTGAGCCGGTTGTCCATGATGAATGGCGGCGTCCAGGCCTCGTAGCACGTCTGACCGCCGGTGACGAAATAGCCCCGCTTTGTCACCGCCATATCCCAGTATGCCAAAACAACCTCAAGATATCGGTTCTCTCCCGTCACCTCATATGCCCGAGCACAGCCCAGCACCTCTGGGATGGTGGTGTTGGCATGCATATTGGTCAGCACGTCCTCCCCCTTCATCAGGGGGTCGAACAGCCTCCGCCGGTAGTACCGGTCCATCATTTCCCGGTGTTTGGACTTTCCGGTAGCCGCGAACAGGTCCGCGAAGAATTCCATCATGCCGCCGGTTTCCACGTCCAGAATCTCGTCAAATTCCTCCTCCGAGAATCGGCCGCTATACGCTATCAGCCACTCGGCGGCGCCCTCGGCGACTGTCAGCGCCAGGGTGTTCTCCGCGAAGTTATACATGTCCATGAGGCCCATAAGCGTCTTATGCATGGTGTATTGAGGCGCCCAAATTCGCTTGCCCCGGGCGATCCAGTCCATGTATTGCCTCGGAATGGAGAACACCCAACCATCGCCCTGCTCCTGCTGGCAGCGGTAAAGTTCCTTCACGATATGATCTCCCCTGCCCTTGAGCTCCGCGCTGCTCATGTAGCGGAAGCCCCAGGCGCACGCGGATAGGTAATGCCCCAAAAAATGCCCCCGCAGTTGGCATGTGGGCGACTCCCAACCCTTGTGAATGCCCTCGGGCAGCGTATGCCCCGGCAGCGTATCGGCGATCAGCCCTGCCTCGTTGTAGTGATTAAGCAGCAGCTTATCGCTCTCCAACGACATCATATACCTGTTGATCAGGGAATAGCGATGATAAAGATCTCCTGGCAATAGCTGGATGGAACCTGGGGCAGGGGCCTGATACATACTCATAAGTAGCACCTCTTTCGCGAATTAATCTTTCATTCCGAAGAGCATTACACCCTTGACGAACTGATAGTAACGTTCCGTACGCGCTGACGACGGCGAAACCAGGGAGACGGCGACGGAGGATGTGACGACAGGCATGAAGAACGCCGCGCGAAAGACGCGAACGAGCTTGATTTTCCGATCCGGCGCGATGGCCAGCATCAGGGACAGGAACATACCTGTGAATTCGGCGCTTGCGGTATAGACCAGCGTATTGCGGACGATCTGCCCCACGATCTTGTCGTAGACAAGCATTTCCTTAAAGCTGGAAAGGCCGGTGAGGTTGGGGGATAGCATGACAAACGCCCAGAACCCATCGCGTTCGGTCAAGCACCGTCTTCTCGCTCTTGAAATTGGGTTCACCGTAAGACTACCACCTCGCTTTACTGCCTGTTGGTGTGGGTCTTTATATAGGCGGTGCGGTATTTTCCGGGGGTCATTCCCTCATAGAGCCGGAAGAGCTTGATGAAATACTTCTCATCCTTGAAGCCCAGCGCGTAGGACAGTTGGCGAATGCTGATATCCGTGGTCAAAAGCTTTTCCCGCGCTTCGGAAATCTTAATGTTATGGATGTATTTGATCAGGGAAACGCCCTTGATCTGCTTGAACAGGAAGGATAGATAATCTGCGTTGTACCCAAACCGCTCGGCCACGCCGGAAGCGGTCATGGAGTCAAACCGGTGTACGCGAATCCATTCCAAAACCTCCACAAAGCGCTTGGACTGCCCGGGATCCGGCCGTTTTTCCGTAGTTTCTTCACCTTGACAGCGATCCACATGCTGCCTGGCCATTTCGATCAAAAGGCCTGTAAGACAGTAATCCGCTGCAAAGTGGGTGTGGCTATCGGAGTTCGCGATATGGAGCAACTGCCGCATCTGGATGATTAACCGGAACTGATTCTCACTTTGAAGAAACTCTGGGCACAGGATATGATCGGCGTGGCTGGCGGCCTGGGGTTTCTTGGAAAGGCTCTCCATGCGGGGAATTGCCGTCTCTTTATCAAGCAAGGGCTTGGAAATTCCGGGCGCCGTAAAGTGGCACCAATAATAGGATAACCCAGGCTCACAGGATCGGTATCCGCCATGAGGTTCCCCGGCGAAAAGAATCATCGCTTCACCAGGCCGCATTTCGTATTGAATGCCGCTTTGCTCGATGAACAGCGTTCCCTCCTGCGCCACAAGCAGCACATGAGAATCCAACGTGCGGTGCGCATGAGTCCATGGCTCGTTGATGATCAGTTGACCACAGGAGGAGAACCGCACAGGGGCTGAGATGTCCAGATCCAAATACCGCATGCATTTCACCCGGTCCGCCGTTGCCCATCATGGTAAACCGTGCGACCTATGCGCCGCCCTGGCAAAGCGGATCAATCATTTTGAGTTGTTAACGTTTCTGCCAGATGGATCCAAAGCTTACGTCTGGCTTACTTCCGGCGGAGCCCGATAGCGGCTCCATCCGTTATATTCTGGATGATGAGATCCATATCCTGCCTCTTGGCGGAGATGTACAGATTCAGTTCATCCCGGATGATTTGATTGGCCTTTATTTTACAATAGATTATGGACAAGCTGTATGATGCTATTTTAACTAATTGCGGATAAAATTCACAAGCCGATAAAACCAGAGAAATGGTATATAAATCCGTGTATTCGTCTTTTTTCAACTGTAAGGGTAGGGTATTGCGACAGAAGCTTAGTTTAGGCTAAACATATTTCCCAGAATTCTTGGCGAAAGGGAAATTCAGCTAATGATCCGCTTCAAAACGCGTTATTGCCCACGCCAGTTCGTCCCTAAACCGGTATGTCAAGGAAATCGCTTTCCCTTCATGGACATGAATGGAATCGACGAACTCCACCAGGGCTACGCGGTGAAGGGACCGCAATGTGCGATGGAAAAGAAAATCGGAAAACCCGTGGTTTTCTGATTCCGTGCTGTCTTGCGCTTTCCGCTGATCCTCATAAAGGCTGGCCAGAGCGGCCTGAAGCAGGTCGATCTGCCGCTGGTAGCGGGCTTTCATGCGGCTATAATCCTCTTGGGTGATGATGCCGGTTTTCCAGTCGGCATAGAGGCCGTCTGAAATGGAGTGGGCTTTGTCCAGCTCCTTTTGCCTCTCCTTGACGCATAGCTCCACCCTTTCCGCTTCTCCGCCGGTTCTTGGCGCTTCCCCCATTTCCACGAGGATTTCCCCCATGGAGGCCTGAAGCGTCAGCTGGGCCTGAAGTGCGCAGAGCACGGCCTCCTCCAGCCAATCAGCCCGAAGGGTATGCCGGGAGCACCGGGACTTGAGCTTCTCCGCATGGGTCCTGCACACATAATAAACGTACCGCCTGGATTGCTTCCGCTGGAGCGCCTTGCCGCAGCCTCCGCAGCGAAGAAAGCCGGAAAAGAGATGGACTGTGCTCGCGCCATTGGGCACACGGGTATCCCGGGTCAGCGTGCGCTCGAGCAAATCGTATTCATCCTGGGTGAAAGTGGCTTCATGGGTGTTTTCGACGAAAAACCATTCGGGCTTTGGCACCGCTTCCTTGCGATGAACCTTGTAGCTAATTACCCGCTGCTTTCCCTGAACCATATGGCCCAAGTTCACTTTGTCCAGAAGCATGCGCTTGACGGTGGAGCCGCTCCAGAGGCCGTCATTATGAACCGCGTGAGGATTGAAATACGAAAAGCCTTTGGCCCGCTTATCCGCCGTGGGGTTTGGAATACCCAGACCATTGAGCCGCCGCGCGATGCCGCTTAAGCTCATGCCGTCCCGGAGAATCCATCCGCAGATTTCCCGCTTGAGGGCTGCGGTTTCATGATCCAAAACGAGATGATTCTTATCCTTGGGATCTTTAAGATAGCCATAGGGGGGGAAGGCGCCGATGTACTCCCCGCGCTTGCGCTTGGTATTGAAGGTGCGCCGGACATCGCTGGATGTTTTGCTGGCGTAGCGGTCATTCAAAAGGCCTGTGATGGGCACTTCCAGGCCTGTAATGGCCTCGGGATGTGTGTGGGTATCTATGGCGGGATCGCCGACGCAAATGAAGCGCACCTTCTTCATGGGAAAGTACACTTCCAGATAATAGCCCTGGTCGGAATAGTTGCGGAACGCCCTGGCCAGCGTTTTGCAGAGCACACAGTTGACCTTGCCCCGTTCAATATCGGCAATCATGCGCATGAACTCCAGGCGGGAGTCGTCGGTTCCGGTCAAGCCATCGTCGATGTAGTAGTCCGCCAGCAAGAAGGAACCGGAAAAGGAGGTCTCCAGGTAATCCTCGATGATTTTCCGCTGGTTGGTAACGCTTTCACTCTCGGCGCCGCCATCCTCCTTGGACAGGCGGATGTAGGCGCCGACCCTCCAAACGCCCGCTTCCGCCGAGGTGCCCTGTTCCGGATTTTTAGGTTTTCCGCCCCTTGCCATCCACTTTGACCTCCCTTCGCCTTTCCAGATAATAAAACGAAGAGGTTGCCGCTGGTACAAGGGTATTAATTAAAATCAAAAACATGAGGGAGAGCTTATTTTTGCCGGACGGCCTGTCCACTGACATCAGGCATCGCAGACAATAAAAGATGAATGGCAATTCGCTTGCGGTAAATGCCGGAGCAGGGTCAGTTCGCTGCGAAGGGCAAGGTTTTCGCACGCGGCAATGGTGGGCTCATGATAAAGATCGGCCACCTCATGGGCGTCAGAGCCCACGAGGCATTGGAGCCGATAATCCGGGGCAATCTCCGTCCACACCCGCGGCTCGGGGTATCCTCTCCGATAGTGCCATCCATTGGCGTTGATCTCCACGGGAATGGAGAGTCTCTCGCATGCCTGAAAAATTCTCCGCATGGCGCCGGAAAAAACCTCATCAAACTTGCGGTAACTCCGGAAGATCAGGTCCGGATGGGCGAGGAATGTGAACAGGCCGGTTTCCAGCGCCGCGCACACATCATCCGCGTATAGGTTCACCTGCCAGGGTTCTGTCAGGGAGAAGTTATCGATGGAGCGATCCTGGTTTGTGTGCTGGCCCAGGATCAGGATCTCATAGCCGTACTTTTCTCGATACTCCCGGTAATGATCAAGCTGATTGGGGTAGTACTCGCACTCAAACCCCTTCCGCACGGCAACTTGGCTAGCATATTCCTCGATGAGCCGATTCAGCTCTTTATTGAAGGATGAAAACTCATCGCAGAAAAGCCGCCTGGGGTCAGGATCGCCCAAGAGCGGGACATGCTCCGTTATCGCCAGTTCCCGGATGCCCCTTGCCACGGCTTCCTGTATGTATTCCTCAATCTCGCCGCTGCCATGGCGGCACCAGCGGGTGTGGGTATGGTAATTCGCTATCATCTACTGGTGATACTCCTATATACATTCATTGTGTGGGCGGGGCAGTCCGATTCGATCATGTCCACGCCAAGGGAGAGAGCCCTCTCCAGCCGGTACGCGCCGTTAACGACGGACCCGTCCACAAAATACCCGGCCTTCTGCACTGCCCGCACCAGATCGGGGCAAAGGTTCTCCAGAAAACACAGGTAAATGAGCGCATCCATATCCCGCATGAGCCTAACCGGATCATGGGGCACATGGGGCACGATGAGCGCAAGGTTCGTCTCGGGCGCGACACTCTTCAGTTGCGCCATGGTCCGGTGGTCCGTGCTCAGCACAAAGCTCATCTCAAACATACGGTGGCGGGTCAGGGCATCAGCCAGGCGCCGCGCCAAGAGGGACATGGTTTCCGCCATGTCGACGAGGACACATTTGATCTCCACCCCGATGGGCATATCCGCCTTTGCGCACCAGGCCAGCGTTTCGTCCAGGGTATCGATGGGAAAGGCAGCCTTCAGCTGGGCTAGCGTGTGATTCCGAACACAGCCTGATAGGGGCGACCGGGCGGATAGGTCTATATCGTGATAGACAACCACTTCGTCATCGGCTGTCAGCTGAATGTCCACCTCAATATGGGAAAGTCCTGCCCCCCGCACCTGTTCATAGTTGGCGAGGGTATTCTCCCGGAACGGCGCGGCGGCTAAATCCGCCGCTTTCGGCGTATCTCCCACAACGCTGGTGGGCCGAACCCCCTTCTCTGGAATGAAACCTGGGCAATGCCCGCGATGACCGCCGATCAATAGGGGAGTTGCGGCCTTCCGCCGCATGTTTTCAATCAGGCTCATATGGATTCGCCTACCGTCAGGTTGACGCCGGTGGCGTCGTCAAACACGTTGAAATGATCCAGAGAAAGGTAGACATACGGAGTGGCGCTTTTTCGTAGGCTTTGATAAAGCTCGGTGATCTCGGCCGTGGGGTTGGGGAGCGTCACCCGGACATAGCTCTCCCCCACAAATCCGGAAAGCATCAGCTCTTTGCCAAGGTTTTCAGCGATTTTCAACTCCATCCGCATTCGGTCCAGCGTTGGTTCCGTAAAGACCTGCACCTGATGAGATCGTGCGCCGATTTTAATCTTTTTTCCAACATGGGCGGACAACCTGGCCTGCATGGAAGCGGGGATGGGCGCCGTGAATGCCTTACCCTGAAGAATGGGCTGCCCGGACGCGCTTTCGATGGTCGCGTCAATGAAGTTCATGGGCGGGTTGCCCATGAAGTGAGCCACGAAGAGATTGGCAGGATAATGGTAAAGGGCTTCCGGCGTATCGAACTGCTGAATGCGACCCTTGTCCAGGATGGCGATTTTATCGGCGATGGCCATGGCCTCCTCCTGATCATGGGTCACGATGACGGCGGTCAGGTTCAAGTCCTGCTGCAAGCGGCGAATCTCATCGCGGATTTCAATGCGCAGGCGGGCATCCAGATTGGACATGGGCTCATCCAACAGCAGAATTCGCGGCTCTTTCACCAAGGCCCGGGCCATTGCCACCCGCTGCTGCTGACCGCCGGAGAGCTGCGTGGGGCGGCGGTCCAAAAGGTGCTCGATCTGCATGCGCTTGGCGGTTTCCAGCGCCTTCTCATGGCGCTCCTTCTTAGGTATGCCCTTTTGCTTCAGAGGAAAGGCGATGTTGTCGATGACCTTCATATGAGGATAAAGGGCATAGGACTGGAACACCATGCCGATGTTTCGATCCTTCGGCGCGAGGCCGGTTACATCCCGGTCGTCAAACCAGACGGTACCTGACGTAGGCTCCAGAAGCCCCGCGATGCAGTTGAGGGTGGTCGTTTTGCCGCAGCCGCTCGGCCCCAATAGCGCCACAAACGTGTTGGCTTCAAAGATAAGATCCAAGCTATCCAAGGCGACGGTTCCCTGGTCGAATTCCTTGCGCAAACCTTCAATGCGAATCATATTCCCTTACCTCCGCCAAGATTTCCCTTCATTAACTGCTTCTGGGATATAAAGAAGAACACGAGAACCGGCAACATGTAGATTAACGCCATGGCCGCGAAGACGCCATAATCGGCAATCATCTGGTCGTTCCGGGACAGAACGCGGATGTAGGTGGCCAGCACCGGCGTCTTGGATGAGAAGATGAGCACGTTAAACAGCAGGTAGTTGGACCAGGCGCTCATGAACGCGAACAGGCTGATGGACGCGATCCCCGGCTTGACCATGTGGAGGATCACTTGAAAGAACGCTGAGAAGCGGGTGCACCCGTCCACAAGGGCGGAGTTCTCAATATCCTGGGGAATGGCGCTGAAGAAATTGCGAATGATGAACGTGGAGCCCGGGAGACGCAGGGCGATGGCCACAAGAATTACGCCGAACAGGGAGTTGACCACATTCATATACATCAGCACGTATAGGACGCCGATTAGGAGCAGCATGCCTGGGAAAAGGCGAAGAGCAAGCAGCATATAGGTGAGGGCTTTTCTTCCGCGAAACTCCAGCCGGGACAAGGCGTACCCGGCTAGGCAGGAGATCACCACCTCAGCCGCCGTCACGGCTGCGGTGAACAGAACTGAGTTCCGGAAGGCAGGTCCGATAATCGGCACGGTGTACTGGGACAGGCGGATCTCCCGAAACAGGAAATCAAAGTTGTTCAGCGTAAGCCCGCCATCCTTGTTGACGAAGGCGTTGGCAAAGAAAGTGAAATAGATGAACAATATGGGCAGGCACAGGAGCGTCATCACCAGGATGGCGATGGTCTCCTTTCTCCGGTCCATTGCCGAAAGGGTCTGGGTTTTCCGTTTTTTAGGCTTGTCAGGCGTCATGCTCATTACAGCAACCCCTTTCCGCTCTGCTTGCGGGCAATTCTGGCAAGGATCAGCATCAGGATCATGACCACGATGATGAGCACCAGAGATATGGCCGCGCCATATCCGTACTGGCGGTCCACAAAGGCTTTATGATAGGCGGACAGTGCCCAAACCTCCGAGCGGATGCCCGGGCCTCCGTTTGTTATCAGCAGAACGGTGATATAGTTTGTTAAAAGCCCCAGGGTTTCCCATAGGGCGATAAAGGAAATATGGTAGCGCAGGTTTGGAATGATGATGTTAAAGACGATGGAAAGTTCGCCGGCCCCATCCACCCTGGCGGCCTTGAACTGTGGCTCCGGGATGGTCTTGATAGCGCTGGAAAAGATGACGGTGCCATACGCGATGCTGGTGAGCAGCGTGGCGATGGTAACCACCGTAAAGGGATAGCTGGCGATCCAGTTCTGGGGCGCCGCGCCAAAGATGCTGGCCATCAGCTGGTTGACGATTCCATGCTCCGAGGCGTCCAGAAGCCAGATCCACAGAACCGAGTATACAACGGCGGGCGTGATCATGGGGATCATGAGCACAGCCTTGAACAGCTCGCTTATCCGCTCCCGGCGAATAAAGTAGGTCGTCATGATCGCGAAGAACAGATCCATGACGATGGTCAATACGATGCATATGCCCACATACTTCACCGTGTTCAATATGATGGTTATGGTATTGGGATCCTTCAGCATGCGCTCGAAATTCTTCAGCCCGTTGAACTTCCAGACAAAGCTGGCGTTGAGGCTTGTAAACGCCATGGCCACCGTTAACACGGCGGGGATGATATACAGGATGGTAACAAACACAAGAAACGGCGAAAGAAACGCATAGGCCTGCATGTTTTTCCTTCTCATCGTGGAATGCCCTCCCCAGCAGCTTCATCGATAAAAACGGGCTGCCGCCGGTTATGCCGGCGGCAGCGGGTACTTGCCGCGCTAAGCTTCACGCCGCATGGCAAACGTTACTTAAAGATTACGTAATCAGGATCCAGGTTCAGCTCGATCTGGGTTTTAAAATCCTTCACGGCCTGCTCCGGTGTGGTCTGGCCCAGTTCAAGCACGACGATCTGCTTATGCATTTCGGACGAATAAGTGGCGATGCCGCGGATGGATGGCGGTGTCACGGCGTAGTCCGCCATGTAGGTAACCTCTTTCAGAACGGGGTTGGAGGTGATGGGTTCCATTTCGTTGGCAGCCTTCACGCTGGAAAGGGTGAAGATGGTGGAGGCGTGGTTTGCCAGCTGATCAGCGGAACCGGCGGCCAGCTCCTTGAGGAGATCCTTGCAGATTTCAGGATTGGCAGTCTTAGCGTTAATGCCCATGCCCTGGGGTGCGGTGGTGGCAAGGGGCTTGTCGCTGTACTGACTGACGGGGAACAGGGCGAAAGAAACATCCTCAACCAGCTGCTCCGGCGTTTTGCTCACGGAGTTGGCCACATATGTGCTGGAATACAGTGGCCCATAGTAGGCGAAGGATTCACCGCTGCCGACCATCTGGTTGATCGTGCCCCAGCCCATCTGGTTCAGATCCTGGGGGGTGATCTTTTTCACGTTGGCATTGTCATAAAGGAATTGGAACAGACGGAGAATGCCCTGCTCGTCAAACACGAGATTGCTGTTCTCGTCATAGTATTGGCCGCCCAGGACGGTCAGGATATCAAAGAAGTCAGGGCCGGCGCCGGGGCGGTGGGTCATGGCGAACTTACAGCCGCCAGCTTGCTGCACCTGCTCGGCGGTTTCCATGAACTGCTCGAAGGTGAACTCGCCCTTGGCGATCTGCTGGGGAAGTCCCTCGATCTGCTCGGCGGTCCAGCCGATAGACTCAAGGCCCTTCTTGTTATAGTACATTACGCGAAGCGGCATATCAAACGGCATTCCGTATGCTTTTCCATCAATGGTATAGGGAGCAAAAATGCCATCCACGAACTGATCGGTTACCAGTTCCGACAGATCCATCAAAAGGCCCGCTTCCAGGGCACCATAGATGTCGTCGGTCATGTGGAACATGTCCGGGCCGTCGCCGCTCTTGTCGGCAAACATAATGTTGTTATGGTACTCGGTCCAATCAATGCGCTGATAGTCCTTTTCAAAGTTGATCGTCACATCCCGGCCCGCTTCGGCATACTGCTTGACCAAGCGGTCCGCGGCGGCAACAACGCTGTCGGGAATGGTGACAAAATCCATGTTATGGGCAATCTTGATGGTATACACCTCGGGATCTGCCATGGCTGTCGGGATGAGCGCGGCAAGCGTAAGAAGACCTACCAGAACCAAGGATAGCAGCTTCCTCATCAGATTTTCCTCCCTTTCGGCAATCGCGGCATGATTCGGCACGGGTATGCCCGCGCTTTTTGACATTATAGCAAAGCAAAGATCAACTGTCTATGGAATTTCAGTGTTTTTTTAGTAAAATATGTAGCGCGTTAATACCGGTAATTTTCAGCAGGAACAAATCTGGCGGGAATGATCGTCTTGACCGATTCCACGCGCCCGTTAATCTGTTCTGTCAGCATCTGAATCGCCTTTTGCCAGACCAAATCCGTATACATGAGAATGAACGAGACCGGCACTTGGGGCAATTGAACCGTGTCCAGATCCCTATAGACGACGATGTGCAGATCCGCAAGGCTGGCGGGGGCTTTCTTGGCATAAGTCGCCAATACGCCGCTCGCCACCACATCGCTGGTGATGAACAGTCCCTGGGGCTGCTCATCCTGGGCGAGGAGGGCATAGGCCATTTGCTCCCCCGCTTTGCGGGAGTATTTGCTGATCCAAACGTGCTTGGGATGATAGATGTCCATATCCCGCATCAATGCCTGAACCGTCTCAGTGCGGCGGGTCCCGATGCTGTATCCATCTCCGTGGTAGACGCCGCTGATCAAGGCGACGCTTCCATTGGCTTTCTTCGCTAGATAGGACAAGGCTTGCTGGATGCCGATCTCATGCTCGATCTCCACCTGGTCAAAGAGAAAATCAGCCCGGTTTGTCTTGACCAGGACAATCCGCCGGGTCATGGTCAGCATAAAGTCGAAATCATCCCGCTCGTAGTCCCCAAAGGCGATGATGCCGTCCACGGAGTCCGGTACCCCTCTCCGAAGTTGGACGAATTCCAGAGGTTGAGATAGCGCCATCACCTCCGCCAAATACTGCAGGGAGGAGAGGCGGATGTTGGGATGCCCTTTTAAAACCACATGCCAATCCACAACGCCGATGCGCAGCGTTTGATCCTTCGCAACATGGCGCATCCGGGGGGAAAGGTAGTTGAGCTCTATCGCGGCTTCAAAAATAGCGCGGCTCGTCTTTTCACTGACGGACATGGTGGCATCCCGATTCAGCACGCGGGAAGCGGTCGTGACGGACACCCCTGCGCGGCGCGATACATCTTTGAGCGTCGCCATTTGTCCCCACCTTCCCTGTTTATTCGTATGGAATAGTGTAGCATATTTGATTTGAAAATCAAGCGGACAAAGGATTCGTTTTCAGTGAAGCGGATCATGTTTCTCCCAATTGTACCATTCTATATCTTTTTTTGTACTGTTCTGTTACAGACCAGCGCAGCGGATTTTATAGGTGCATGAGCCCTGTTGTGGATCATTGACCGCCGCCGTGGCGCCTGTGGAACCTGTAGCGCCTGTGGCACCGGTCATGCCAGCCGGCCCAGTCGGGCCTGTAAAGCAAAATGGGCAGATACGGCAGCATGGGTAACGCCTGCAGTCGCCGCATCCGTGCCTTTCATGGAGGCACCGCTTCCCACAGTAGCCGCAGCCTTCCTGATAGCCGTTGTCATCGTGGCAATCGCCCATGACAGGGTATTCTGAATAGCGCATGCCTTGCGGGTCCCGCAGCGGCCAGCGATCCTCATTGAGACGGGAATAGAGACCCCTATCGAAATCATCGTTCATAGCGCTGATGCTCCTATGCTTATTGGGCGGAGAACGCAAAGAATCACACAGGCAATGCTCCACCCACTATTATCGTATTATTGTAGCGTTATTTTGTGCGGTAGCTGAGAGTTGTGGGATGAAATGAGAGCAATGACTGTAAAACGGGACAGAACGGCGCATTTTTGGAACAAATTGAAAGCATATTCATATCTTCAAACTGGGAGGTGCATTGATCAATGGAATGCTCTATTAAAAACTGCATCATCACTCGGCTGATTACCGCGCTCGTTAGCGTTTTGCTGGCAATTGTGACAACGGTTGTTTTTGCTATTGAGTTAATACCTCTGGTGGTAACGGTTTTCCCGTACACGGCGGGCCTGGGCGCTTTGCTGCTTCTTGCCGTGTTCATTTCAATTGTCACCATCAGTTCGGGCTGTAGCAACCGCAGCTGTATGCTGTGCCTTGGCCGTATGGCGTTTATGGCGGCGCTTTTGCTGCTTGTATTGTCCGTAATTGGCCTCGCGATCGGCATCGCCGGCG
>JAVBOX010000122.1:0-21549 GCA_031550095.1 Eubacteriales bacterium | reverse complement strand
GGTCGAGGCGGCCCTGGCCCGTGAACTTGGGCTTGATCTAATTATCACCGACCATCACGAGCCCTTGGCGGAGCTCCCGGATGCCCTTGCAGTCATTGACCCGCTGCTGGGGAGCTATCCTTTTCAAAGGCTCTGCGGCGCCGGGGTCGCGTGGAAGCTTGCCATCGCTCTGTTCGGCCTTGAGGCCGCGATGCCCTCCCTGGAACTGGCGGCGCTGGCAACCGTGGCGGATCTGGTTCCGCTATTGGATGAAAACCGGATACTGGTCTATCACGGCTTGATTCAAATGCAGACCACATCCCGAGCTGGGCTGAAGGCGCTGATGAAGGTGTCCGGCTTATCGGGCAAAGTCGTCACAGCCGGTCACCTTGGCTTTCAGATCGGCCCACGCGTCAACGCGGGCGGACGGCTCAACGAGGCATCCCGAAACGTAGAGCTCCTGCTGACGAAGGACACCGCCCTGGCAGAGCGCGTTGCGGCCGCTTTAAGCGAGGAAAACACGCAGCGCCAGCGCATGGAGGCGGAGATTCTTTCCCAGGCGGAACAATGGGTTTTTGAAAATGTGGATTTCCTGACGGAAAAGGTGATCATCGTTGTGGGAAAAGGCTGGAACACCGGCGTCGTAGGGCTTGCCGCCTCTCGTCTGGTGGAGAAATATGCTTGGCCTGCCGTGGTCCTCTCCGAGATGGACGGCATCTGCACCGGTTCTGCCCGTTCTATTCCTGGGGTGAATCTGCATACGGCGTTAACCCGCTGTCAGGATCTCTTCATCCGTTTTGGGGGCCATGCCCAAGCCGCGGGGATGACGCTGCCATGTGAAAACCTTCCCGTCTTTCGCGCCCGCCTGAATGAAGCGATTGCCGATATCGCGGAGTGGGACGCCTTCATTCCCGCTGTGTTCTATGATATGGATCTGCGCCTTGTCGAAATCACCATTCCCCTCATTGAGGAAATGAACAGGCTGGCTCCAACGGGTTTTGGAAACCCTTCGCCGGTGTTTCGCCTGTCCGGGGCGGAAATACTGGAAGCGCGGAGCGTTGGCGTTGAGGGAAAGCATCTTAAGATCCGGCTGATGCAGGATGGAACCGCTTTGGACGGCATTGCCTTTGGGCAGGGCGATATGCGGGCAGCGCTGCCGGAGCGAGTGGATGCCCTGTTTTCACCGACGATCAACGAGTTCATGGGCAGGCGCGGCGCTCAGTGTGAGATTGCCCGTATTTTTCCCCATATGCCTGGCGAGGCCTTTCGGAAACAATGCCTCGCCAGCGCTGACGACTTTGACTTTTACCTCCTTGACGGAATGCCGGCTCCGATGACGCCGGAGCCGGAGGCGGTTCTTCGTGCGCTGGCCGGGGAATCGCTTTCGTCCTCTGCCCAGGGAACCTTGCTGACGGTGCGCACGCTGGAAGGAGCGCTGAACTGCTTGGCATGGCTTGACAAGGTGGGCTTGGCGGGCCGCTTGACCTATTGCTTCAATGCCCCGGAGGATTCCCGCCGCTTTAACGCCCTGTGCGCCATGCCCAATGAGAGAGCCGAAAAGGGCTTTGCGCGGGTTTTTTCCATGGATGATGGGCTGGTGTCCAAAGCTGCGGCCGCGTGGCTTCCCAGCGACGAGGGACTGCGCACCCTATACAGGGTGCTTCGAGCGGGCCAGGGCCGCTTTGTTTCAGAGGCCGCTCTTTCCGAAGCGGCGGCTATGCGGTTGGCGGCGGTTCGCCTCGGGCTACGGACGTTTGCCGAGTTGGGGCTTGTGGCCTATCATCCCGTGCCGTTTTACGCGTCCGTTCTTTCGGCCCGACGCTGCAGCCTGGAGGATAGCGCCATTTTGTTAAAAGCCCGCCGGATGGTTCAAGGGGAGGTGGAGGCGTGAGCAAGGACATCCCGGTTATGAGCTTGAAGGAGCTTATGGCCTGCGTGGGCAAATTCCACCCGCCGGAAAATGTGGCGATGGTGGAGCATGCTTGGCATTATGCCGAAAACCTTCACGATGGGCAGCGGAGAAAATCCGGAGAGCCGTATTTTATCCACCCTGTCGCTGTGGCCACGACGCTGGCGGAGCTGATGATGGACGGCGCGACGATCACCGCGGGACTCCTCCACGACGCGATTGAGGACTGTGAAATCTGCACCCAGGAAACGCTCCAGAAGGAGTTCAACGCCGAGGTCGCCCAATTGGTGGATGGCGTTACCAAGCTGACACGGCTGGACTTTACGTCCCGGGACGAACAGCAGGCGGAGAGCCTGCGCAAGATGATCCTGGCGATGTCCAAAGACATCAGGGTTGTCCTTATCAAGCTTGCGGATCGCCTGCACAATATGCGCACCCTGAATTTCCAGCCAAGGGAAAGGCAGATTCCCATTGCCCGAGAAACGCTAGATATCTATGCGCCCTTGGCGCACAGGCTGGGCGTTTACTCCATGAAATCCCAACTCGAGGATCTGGCCTTTATGTATCTTGAGCCGGACAGGTACCATGATCTGGCCAGGATGGTGGGCATGAAGCGCATCGAACGGGAGGCCTCCCTGCGCAAGGTGGAGCAGGAGCTCAGGCGTGAAATCACCGAAATGGGGATTCAGTTTGAGCTGGAGGGCAGGCCGAAGCATTTTTATAGCATTTATCGAAAAATGGAGTTGCAAAACATTCCCTTTGAGCAAATCTATGATCTGATCGCCCTTCGGGTCATCGTGAACACCGTTCCCGACTGCTATGCCGCGCTGGGCTTGGTGCATACGCTGTGGCGGCAGGTGCCTAACCGGTTTAAGGACTATATCTCCACCCCAAAGGCCAACATGTATCAGTCCCTCCATACCACGGTGGTGGGGCAGACGGGGCAGCCCTTTGAGGTGCAGATCAGAACCAATGAAATGCACCGACTCGCCGAATTCGGCATCGCGGCCCATTGGCGCTATAAAGAGGGTAAACAGGCCGGCGGTGAGCTGGACGAAAAGCTCTACTGGCTCCGACAAATCTTGGACTGGCAGAATGACGCCAAGGACGCGAAGGAATTCATTGACCTTCTGAAGGTGGATTTGTTCTCCGACGAGGTGTTTGTCTTTACCCCCAAGGGGGACATTATCAGCCTTCCCAAAGGCGCCACGCCCCTGGACTTCGCGTACAGAATCCATAGCGCCATTGGCAACAAGTGTGTCGGCGCCAAGGTGAACGGCCGGATCATTCCGCTGGATTCCCAACTGGAAACAGGGGATTTTGTCGAGATCCTCACTTCCTCCGCCTCCAAAGGCCCCAGCAGGGACTGGATGAAGGTAGTCAAAACATCCCAGGCGAAGACGAAAATTCGCCAGTGGTTTAAAAAGGAGCTAAAATCCGAGAACATAGAGCTTGGCCGCTCCATGCTGGAGCGGGAGGCCGCGAGAAACGCGGCGCAGCTCTCCTCTTTGACGAAGGCGGAGTATATTGAGCCCATGCTTCGCAAATATGGGTTTCTGGACTTGGAAGATATCTATTCCGCCGTCGGCTTTGGCGCCATGAGCGCGGTGAGCGTCTGCGCTAGGCTGATGGCTGAACAGCGCCGTCATGAACGGCCTGAACCGCCTCCCCCGCCCGCCGCCGAGTCCACCAGCGAGGAGGAAAACGAGAAAAGGCAGAAGCTCGCCTCCAGCCTGGGGGTGAATCTTTCGGGTGACGCGGGCATGCTGGTGCGGTACGCTCGGTGCTGCAACCCCATTCCCGGGGATGAGATCGTGGGCTATATTACCCGGGGCCGGGGGGTCACGGTGCACAAGGCGGATTGCATTAACGCCATGAACTCCGAGCAGGAGCGGATGGTGGAGGTGGGTTGGAATCCAGCTGCAGAGTCCAAATTCTCTGCGGGGGTTCGCATTGTGGCCTATGACCATGAGGGCCTGCTGGCGGATCTGGCTGTTCTTATCGCCGGAATGGACGCACCCATTGAGTCCGTGACCGCCAAAGCCACCAAGGAGCGCACGGCGATCATCACGCTGCAGCTTCGGATTCAGAGCCGCGCCCAGCTGGACAAGCTCATTAAATCCTTGCAAAAGCGTTCCGACATCATCGAAGTATTCCGCTTATCCACGTAAGCGGATAAGGAGGTCCTCATGCGGTGCGTCATTCAGCGAGTAACCCGCGCCAGCGTTGCGGTGGAAGGCCGGGTCGTTGGCGAAATCGGCCCGGGCTTTTTAGCGCTTTTGGGCGTTGAGGAGGGCGATGGGGAAAAGGATGTCCGCTATGTTTCCGATAAAGTGGCGGGCCTTCGGGTGTTTGAGGATGAAAATGACAAGATGAACCTGTCCATACAGGATGTGGGGGGATCGGTGCTGGCTGTTTCCCAGTTCACCCTCTGCGGGGACGCCCGCCACGGCAGGCGGCCTAGCTTCAGCGCCGCCGCCAGGCCGGACATTGCCATCCCCCTCTATGAAGCTTTTTGCAACCAGCTGCGTGAGGTGGGCATTCCCGTGGAAACTGGGGTGTTTCAGGCGCATATGAATGTAGCGCTTGTGAACGATGGACCCGTAACGATCCTGCTGGATAGCCGGAAAGGATTTTGAAATGGATTTTGATGTACAACCCGTTGGAGAGATGCAGGCAAACGCCTATGTCCTTTTTTCACCCAATGGCCAGGACGCCCTGGTCATCGATCCCGGCGGGGAGCCGGAGGCAGTCCGTTTGGCACTCAAGGGACGGAAGCTGACGGGAATCCTTTTAACCCATGGGCACACGGATCACATAGGCGCTGTCGCGAGCCTGCGGGCGGAGGGCGCTCCGGTCTATATCCATGCCGGAGACGCGAAGATGCTGACCAATCCCAACCTGAGCCTGGCGGCGATGGTTGGGGTGCCTGGAAGCCAGGGGGATCCGGATTTTTGCCTGGAGGAAGGAGAGGTCGAGCTTTCCGGAATTGTGCTCCATGTGATTCATACCCCGGGCCATACGCCGGGCAGCGTCTGCTTCCAATGGGAAGACTGCCTCTTCAGCGGGGATACCCTGTTCAAAGATGGCGTGGGTCGAACGGACTTCCCCGGAGGGGATGTTTACGCCCTGGCATGCTCCCTCAAGCATCTGATGACCCTGGATCCAGGGATGAAGGTGCATCCGGGTCATGGGGGAATGACCACCATTGGCGATGAGAGGCGGTACCATCCATGACGCTACGGCTGTTTACACAGCTGCGGGAACACTTTTCTGATGTCGCCGAGGTCATTCATGTGTTCTATCCAAGCGCTGAAATCATCCTGGGAAAGGAGGAAGCTTGGGACATTCGGCATGTTCACCGGGAATGGGACGACTGGGCTTTTGATGAGTTTTTTTACTTGGATAGCAGCTTTCAATGGACTTCGAAAATCACGGGGGATCTTTGGGAGAAGAAGCGCAGACGAAAGCGGGGCATGAAGCTCTCCCTGTTTTATTTGCTTCGGCGGCTGACGGGCATTGAGCCTCCCTGGGGCAGCCTCACCGGCATTCGCCCCACGCGGCTCTTCTACGAGCGGCTTCACACGGGGGACCGGACGGATGAGGCGCGGAACGCGCTAATTCGCGTGTTTGCCCTTCGGGAGGATCGGGCACGGCTGCTCCAGGATATCGTCGAGACCCAGCGAGGGCTAATCGAGGCCCCCGCCAACGCGGTGGATATTTACGTGGGCATTCCCTTCTGCCGAACCCGGTGTTCCTACTGCTCCTTCTTCGCCGAGGCGGTGGGCAATGGGAAAAAGGTGGCTCCGTATTTGCGAGCGCTGTTTCAGGAGCTGGAAGCTGCCGCCAAGGTGGTTCAAGAGGCGGGTTTGGTGCCCCGGGCCCTTTACATAGGCGGTGGAACGCCGACGGCCATCGAGACTTCGCAGCTGCGGGAGCTGCTGCTCCGAATGAGGGAGTGCTTTCCCCAGGTCCGGGAATGGACCGTAGAGGGGGGCAGACCAGACACGATAGACGAGGCAAAGCTTCTGGCTATGCGGGAAACGGGGGTTGGCCGCATCAGCATCAATCCCCAGACCATGAATGAAGAAACCCTTCGTGTGATTGGCCGGTCTCACACAAACTGGGATGTTATCAAGGCCTTTCAAATGGCCAGAGACATGGGCTTTTCGTGCATCAACATGGATATCATCGCCGCGTTGCCCGGGGAGGATGTTCCTGCCTTCCGCGGGACGCTGGAAGGCGTCGAAGCGCTGGCGCCGGACAACCTGACGGTGCATACCCTGGCTAGAAAACACGGTTCCCGCATGAATGAGTTTGGCTTTGAGCCTGTACTGGATCAGGTAGCGGAAGAAATGGTGGAAATGGGAGCGGGGAGCGCCTATCGGATGGGCATGCGGCCCTATTACCTCTACCGACAGAAATATGTCGCCGGAAACTTGGAGAATGTGGGCTATGCGAAACCCGGCAAGGAAAGCCTGTACAATATCGATGTCATGGAGGAGACCACCAGCGTTCTCGCCATCGGTGCGGGCGCCATATCCAAGCGTGTTTTTCCTTTGGAGGCCCGGATTGAACGGGCCCCAAATGTGGGTGACGTGGGCCATTATATCGCGCGGCTGGACGAGATGATCCAACGAAAGCGGCGCCTCTGGGAGGTTTGAATATGATTTCCAGCAGAGCGGAGTTGCGGCAAGCGGTTCGGGACGCGGTCCGGGATGCCTCGGCGGCAGACATCTTTACCCGGCTCACCATTCAGTCCCTTTGGGATACGGAACGGCGGGGCATTGATCTTTTGCTCACAAGCCCGGCTTTGCTCCGGGAGGCGGAGGTCTACCGGGACATCCGGCTGGCTTCCGACAGCCTGACGGAGCGGGCGGACGCGGTGTTTTCTGCCCTGTTTGTGGAGCGGTCGCCAGTGAGCGCCTATGCTCAGGCGGCGCTCTGGTCGCTGAAAAAGCTTGGGCTGAATCCGGGAGACCGTGATCTGTCCGCCATCCGCTCCGAATACAGGGCCCGCCCCGCGGGGACACGGGCGGCGGACGTGCTGGATGCGGCGGGGCTTTCCTATGTGGCTGTGCAGGTGGGGCTCTTTGAGTCGGTCGCCGCGCCTGTTTCCGATGTTGATGAAAGGTTTCGGATTTCCATAGGCCTCGACGCGCTGGCGGATCCAAACGTGGCTTGGCCCACGCTGGCGGCCAAAGGATGCCTGACCCTGGAGGAAGCCCGGGAATACATCATCGGTTGTGGGGAGAAGCTTGATGCAGCCAGCTTTTTTGTGGAAAAGCCATTTGAAGGCGCTCTGTGGGCCGAATGCGTTTTGCCCGCCGTCGAAGCGCTGGACATCCCCTTGCTCGTGGTTTCCGGGCTGCCCATGGAGTTGCCGGACGCCAAAGGACTGGCCCGTCGGATTTCCCGGGAGGGAATGACATTCCGCCATTACTGTAGCGGCGCTACCTCCTTGGAGGAATTGCCCGGATTTTGGAAGCATGCCCGCGGGGCTTTGGAAAAGGCATTGGAAGAGCGTTACGCGCCGTTGCTTAAAAGCGGGTGGAGGCTTTTGGAAGGGGAAATTGCCCACGACGTCAGCCAAATTCTTTCCAACGTGTAAAAAGGGGAATATTGTTTACGGATTGAATAGTATTTGTTCATAATTAGGAGGTATGGTAAGGATGGAAAAGAAAAATCCCACATTTTTAGTCGAGCTGGAAAATGGCGCGAAGATGAAAGGGGAGCTGTATCCGGAGCACGCGCCTATTGCCTGCGCGAACTTTATCGACCTGGCCAACAGCGGGTTTTATGACGGCTTGATTTTTCATCGGGTCATCCCCGGCTTTATGATTCAAGGCGGCGATCCCGATGGGTCGGGCATGGGAGGCCCCGGCTGGCGCATCAAGGGCGAGTTTGCCCAAAATGGCGTAAAGAACCCCGTTGCCCATGACCGAGGCGTTCTGTCCATGGCTCGTTCCGGCCATCCGGATTCCGCCGGTTCCCAGTTTTTTATCATGGTAGCCAAGGCGCACCACCTGGATGGCGGCTATGCCGCCTTCGGCTGCGTGACAGAGGGCATGGAAGCCGCAGACGCGGTGGTGTCCACCCCCCGGGATGGACGGGACAGGCCCAAGACGCCCCAGAAGATCGCGACCATACGCGTGGAGACCTTTGGCGAGACATACCCGCCCGTCCGGATGTGAGGTGAACCCCATGGAAAAGGATAAAGCCAAGACAAAGGCTGTGGTTCGCATCGGCGGGCGGGATTATACGATGGTGGGCGTGGAGTCCGAGGAGCACATCAAGCGCATCGCCGTCTATGTGGACCGAAAGATGGAGGAGCTGATGTACGCTACTCGGTTGCCTCAGCCCATGGTGGCGGTCCTGACCGCCATGAACATTGCCGACGACTTGGTGAAAGCCCAAGATGAAAATACGCGTTTAAGAAAAGAGCTGCTGGAGGCCAGAGGGGCTGCCGGCAAGAAAGCTGCGGCTACACAAGCAGAGGAATAGCCATGGAAAGCAAAACACTCCGTGTTTTAGAGTTTACCAAAATTCGCGACGCGCTGCGCGGCTTTGCCGTTTCCGAGATGGGGGCGGAGGTTTGCGCGGCGCTTGTGCCGACAGACGAAATAGAGACCGCTGCGGCGTGGCAGGAGGACACCGAAGAGGCCTTGGTGCTTTTGACATACCTGCCGCACCACCCGTTGGTTCCCTTTTCCGACATTCGGCCCTCGCTGAAGCTGGCGGCCATCGGCGGAACCCTGGGGCCTCGGCCCTTGCTGGATGTTGCCGGCTGCATGCGCGCCGCCCGCGCCGCCCGGGACGCGCTGGTGACCGACCGTGAGAACACCCCCCATGTCACGTCTCAGGCTAGCGAGCTTTCCACGTTCCGGCGGCTAGAGGAGGAGATATTCTCCGCCATCCTCAGCGAGGAGGAAATCTCCGACCATGCCAGCCCTGAGCTATATTCCATCCGCCGGCACATTCGCCAGTGTAACGACAGGGTCCGGGAGAAGCTCAACAGCATGATCCACAGCCCAGCGCTGGCCAAGCACCTGCAGGATCCCATCATCACCATGCGAAATGACCGCTATGTAATCCCCGTGAAGCAAGAGAGCCGCTCGGCGGTGCCCGGGCTTATCCATGACCAGAGCTCCTCCGGGGCCACACTGTTTGTGGAACCTTTGGCCGTGGTGGAGATCGGCAACGATTTAAAGCAATGGATTGCCAAGGAGAGCAACGAGATCGAACGGATCCTGCAGGCGTTTTCCGCCCGCATCACGCCGGAAGCCACCATGCTGGAGCATAACCTGAATGTGCTGGCCAAGTTGGACTTCATGTTTGCCAAGGGAATGCTTTCCCGCCAAATGCGAGGCGTTACGCCGAGGCTGAATGATAAAGGCTTCATAAAAATCGTCAAAGGCAGGCATCCTTTGATCGATCCGGAGGCCGTGGTGCCCATCGACCTTTGGATGGGCAAGGAGTTTACGACGCTTGTCATCACTGGCCCCAACACGGGCGGCAAGACGGTCACATTGAAAACCGTCGGCTTGTTTACCCTAATGGCCCAGGCCGGGCTGCATGTTCCGGCTGATTTGGGCACGGAGCTGTCCGTGTTCGACGACGTTTTCGCGGACATCGGCGACGAACAGTCCATAGAGCAATCCTTGTCCACGTTTTCATCCCATATGACCAACATTGTTTCCCTGCTGCAGGGCGTCACGCCCAGATCCCTGGCCCTTTTTGACGAGTTGGGCGCCGGGACGGACCCTACGGAGGGCGCCGCCCTTGCACAGGCCATCCTCAGCCGCTTGCTGAATCTCACCACCCGCACACTGGCCACCACCCATTATTCCGAGCTCAAGGCCTTCGCTCTGACCACGGATGGGGTGGAAAACGCTTCTGCGGAATTCGACGTGGAGACGCTGCGACCGACATACCGGCTGTCCATCGGGATTCCCGGGAAATCCAACGCGTTTGAGATTTCGAAGCGGCTGGGCCTTGACGACGGGATCATCGCCGACGCGAAAGACCTGCTTTCCAGGGATCAGATTCGCTTTGAGGATGTAATAGCCAACGCGGAGTATCACCGCAAAATCGCCGAGCGGGAGCGGGAACTGGCGGAAGAGGCTAGGCAAGAGATGATGCGGGCACGTGAGGCCGCCGATAAGGAAAGAGAGAAATTTTCCCAGGAGCGGGAGAAGCAGCTTCAAAAGGCTAGGGATGAGGCCAAAAAAATCGTGGACAAGGCAAAGCGGGAGAGTGAATCCCTCATTGAGGATTTGCGCCGGATGAAGAAGGAATCCGGCGGCGTACGGGAACACGAGATCATCGCCGCCCGAAAGCGCCTGGACATGACGGCCGAGGAGCTGGCGGAAACTCTCAAAACCCCTGTGGATACGGCGCTGGCGCCGCCTAAGGATCTGAAGGTGGGGGAGAACGTGCTGATTCCTCATCTTGGCACCAAAGGCCGGGTTTTGACGGTTCCGGACGCGCAGGGAGAATTGATGGTTCAAGCGGGCATTCTAAAGCTGAAAGCCCATGTGAGCCAGCTCAAGCGGGATCGGGAGGAGGCTAAGCCCCTGGCGCGAACCTACGCGGATGTGGATATGACCACCCGTTCCGTGAAGCTGGAGTGCGATCTGAGGGGCATGACCTTGGATGAAGCCATCGACGCGGTGGATAAATACTTGGACGATGCCGTGCTGTCCTCCCTGGGGGAGGTATCCATCATCCATGGAAAGGGTACCGGTACGCTCCGCAGCGGCGTGAAAGAGCATCTTCGCAAGCATGCCCATGTGAAGTCATTCAGGGCGGGCAAATATGGCGAGGGGGAAGACGGCGTTACGGTGGTCGCGCTCAAATGATTGACCGTTAACACCCCGCCAGGAGGAGGTTTACCACATGAAAGGCAAATTGCGCATTCTGCTGGTGGACGATGATCCCCATATTCGCCAGCTCGTCGTGCTCTATCTCGAAAAGGAAGGCTATGAGGTGGACACGGCCGACCGGGGCGATAAGGCGCTAGAGCTGTTCCGGAAAAACCCCCCGGGGCTTATGCTCCTGGATATCATGCTTCCGGGCATGGACGGGTGGGAGGTTTGTCGGGAAATCCGCCGCACATCCAATATCCCCATCATCATGCTGACCGCCAAGGGAGAAACCTTCGACAAGGTGTTGGGATTGGAGCTGGGGGCGGATGATTATATTGTCAAGCCCTTTGAGCCCAAGGAAATGATGGCCAGGATCAAGGCTGTTACCCGCCGTTACCAAACGGGAGATACCCCGGCGAAGGAGATTTCCTTCCCTGGGCTCACCGTGAACATCAGCCGGTACAGCGTGGTGTATGCCGGGCAGGAGATCGAAATGCCGCCCAAGGAGCTTGAGGTACTCTACTTTCTGGGCAGTCACGCCAACCAGGTCTTTACTCGGCAGCAGCTCTTAGAGCAGGTGTGGGGCTTTGATTTTTTCGGCGATTCCCGCACGGTGGACGTGCATATCAAGCGGCTTCGCGAGAAACTGACGGACTGTGAAACCTATGGCTGGCAGATCAAAACGGTCTGGAGCGTCGGCTATAAGTTTGAGGCGAAATAATGTTCCGATCCCTCTACACAAAATGGCTGGCCCTCTTCATGGCGGTGATTGTCGTGGCGCTGGCGCTTCTTTCGGTGTTGCTCTATCAGCGCATTCGGAAAGATAAAATGGACGCCAGGCTCAATGAGCTGACCTTGCAAGCCCGGGACATCGCCTTTTTGGCCGCGCAGACGGGTCCTTTCAGTTCTCAGGAAATGAACGATTATTTTCTCTGGAAGACCAACCAGATCCGGCAGGAATTTGACGCGAACATCGTGGTGTTTGGCCAGAATATGGACCCCATTCCCATTGAGGACGAGGTGGTGGAATACACCGCCGAGGAGGTCGTGGAGGATGCCCAGGCTCTGTTGAACACTGTGTTTTCAGGCGTTGAGGTGCGCGTTCCCTCCATACAGAAGGACACGAAAAATCCGGTTTTTACGGTGGGCGTCCCCTTTGTCAGCGGCGGTAAAGTGCATTCCGCCGTCTTCATCCATACCAGCGAACAGAGCGTGGAGGCCAGTTATCGGGATATCCTGAGCCAGATGATCCGGGTTTTGCTGATTGTCCTTTGTCTTGGCGCCGTGCTCATCCTGATTGTTTGCCGGTTTATCACCAAACCTCTGTGGGCGATGGCTGCGGCGGCGGATCGATTTGCCCGGGGGGATTTTGAGGAGCGGATCCCTGTGGAATCCCGGGATGAGGTGGGCCGCTTGGCGGAATCCCTCAACAGCATGGCGGAAGACCTGAACCGCTTGGAGCAGACGAGGCGGGAGTTTGTCGCCAATGTATCCCATGAGCTTCGTTCTCCCCTCACCAGCATGCAGGGTTTCATCAATGGGATCCTGGACGGCACCGTGCCGAAGGCCGACATGAGGCACTATCTGACCATAGTCCTCGATGAAACCCGCAGGCTGAATAAGCTCATCACAACGCTCCTGGATCTTTCCCATATCGAAAGCGGGCAAACGCCGCTTAACACGACCGCCTTTGACATCAATGAGCTGATCTGCCGAGTGCTTCTTCGGCAGGAAGCGCGGATCAACGAGAAATCCATCGGGGTGGATGTCAGGTTTGAAAATGATATCACAAAGGTGAACGCGGATCCGGACCGGATTGAGCAGGTGCTGATCAACCTCGTTGACAATGCCATCAAGTATACGGATGAAAACGGGCATATGGTTCTTTCCACGTCAAAGGAACACGGGAAAATACTTGTTTCCGTGGAAAACGACGGGCCGCCCATATCTCGGAAGGATTTAAGCAGCGTTTTTGAACGGTTCTATAAGGTTGATAAGGCCCATACCTCCGGAAATGGCACAGGGCTGGGCCTTGCCATTGTCAAGAGCATTGTGGAGCAGCATGGGCAACGGATTGAAGCCCACTCCGACGGGGTGCGGGGTGTGCGGTTTGTGTTTTCCCTGGAAGGGGCCTAAAATCTTCAAATGAAACATTCTCCGAATGCGACAGAAACCCGCCATACCCGCGCATACTATGCGGACTGGACATGTGGAAGGAGCGTTTGGGATGGATCAAGACTTCAGGAACCATCAAAATAAGAAAAAGAATTGGACTGGCGTTGCGGCGGTATCCCTGGCATTATTGATGGCGGGGGCTGCCTTTGCGTTCACGCTTTCAGGGAGCCCCATTCAAAGGCAGGGGATTGCCTTTGCCGAGGACACGGCTACGCCGGACATGCTGGCGAGCCCCTTTAAGGCGATTTATGGGCAGCTGAGCCCCTCGGTAGTGGGCATTGAGGTGATGACACGAACCAACATCTTCGGCGGGCGGATTTCCGCCTCCACGGACTATGTGGGCTCTGGCGTTGTCATCAGCGACGATGGCTATGTGCTGACGAATTACCATGTGGTCGAAGGCGGAGAAGGCTTTTACGTGGTCAGCGGAACGGATTCATACGCTGCCGAGTATGTGGCGGGGGACAAGGACAGCGATGTGGCGGTACTCAAGGTTCGGGAGGCAAAGCTTCCTCCAGCCAAGCTGGGGAACTCAGACGCCTTGTCGGTAGGGGACTGGGCGCTGGTGGTCGGCAATCCGTTGGGGCAGCAGTTTGCCAATACCCTGACCATCGGCGTCATCAGCGGTTTGGGCCGGGACTTGTCCGATACGGGCAGCAGGAGCCCCGGGGCTACCAACATGATTCAAACAAACGCAGCTATTAACGCCGGGAACAGCGGCGGAGGCTTGTTCAACATCGCCGGGGAACTGGTGGGTGTCACTTCCATGAAGCTGTCCAACAACGGATATTATGGCTACGCCTCCATTGAGGGCATCGGCCTGGCCATTCCCATCAACGCGGTCAAGATCATTGCCAATGATCTGATTACCCACGGAAAGGTGCTCTATCCCCGCATTGGCGTTTCCATGCGGGAGCTTACCAGCCCTTCCATGGAGCCCACCGATGAAATGCTACCCCGGAGCATATGGGTCACGGCCGTGGAGAAGGGTGCTCCGGCGGATGCTGCGGGAATCCGCGCGGACGACCTGATCATGGAAGTGGATGGAATTCGGGTGACCACCACCAGCCAGGTTCAGTCCGCCATTCGGGATCATGCGGTCGGCGAAAGAGCCTCCATTACCGTCTACCGGATTCCGGGACTCACGGAAATTAAGGTGGATGAAAAGATCCCGAAAGGGACGTATCATACATTCCAGGTGGAAATCAAGGTGCTGGATTAGTGCGCGAACAGCCCCACGTAAACCAATACGGCGGCGACGGACAAGAGAAAGAGCGCTGTCAGCATAAGATAATGGCGGGCAGACAGCTTCACGGCTGCCTGCTCGTTTGGCATTATGCCAAGCTTCTTTAGAATCGGCAGCATTGCTCCAAGGAAAACGGTGAGGAGGAGGGTCTCCAGGGGAAAGAGCAGCACGTTTTTCGCGATTCGGGGCAAGGAGGTGAGAACCGCCGCCTTGCCGCTCATCCAGGCGAGAAAAAGCGGCGTCAAAATGATGTTGCACAGGAGATTGATGGAGAACTTGGATAGGGCGACCCGCCAAAGCCGAAGAGGCGCCCGGTAGAGGAACAGGGCGAAAAGAAGGGAGGCGCTTATTTCCACCAGCATGAAGGGAGGAAAATAAGCCCCCACGGGGAACAACAGCGCACCCAGCGTATCGCTTACGATGCCGGTCAGCAGCGCCACATATGGGCCGTAGAGCATACTGCCCAAAGCGTTGGGGAGGAAGCCGATGGCGATATACAGATCCTCCGTGATGGGGATGCGGATGGACTTGACTGTCACGCGAATGGACACCAACAGGGCGGCCAACACCAGCATTTTTGTGCTTTTCAGCTCTTTTGAGGCGGATCGCCAATAAGCCCTTGAAAAAGGTGATGAAAAGAATTGCATAAAACCTCCATGCATGCGTCGCCGCATATCGGAGGAACCACACCCAATATGCGACAGCGGGATGCGGGCCTTGAACCGCAGCGATGATCGCTTTCGTCCGCTCGGCAACTCCCCGTCCGGCGGCACTTGACGCAAAAGCCCTACTCTGTCACGACCAGTATAGCATTCAGGCGCAAAAGGCGCAACGCGAAACGAAAGCTTTTTCGCTTTCCTGAGCAGCGCCGGGAAAATGCCTCCCGGGGGAGAGCATCTGCGTCTCTCCTGCAGCCCCATCTTTCGAATCCCGCTTGCTTTTTCCGCTTCATTCCTATATTATTTGAGGGTGAATTTCAAATTGTGGGGGGAAAAAAATGTCCGAGAGACTTGACCATATTCGCAATTTTTGCATTATCGCCCATATCGACCACGGCAAGAGCACCCTGGCAGACCGCCTGCTGGAGGCTACCGGGGTATTTCAAAAGCGTGAGATGGTGGAGCAAATCCTGGATAGCATGGAGCTGGAACGAGAGCGGGGCATCACAATCAAGTCTAAAGCTGTCCGAATGCAGTATACAGCCCAGGATGGGGAAACCTACACCCTGAACCTCATCGACACGCCAGGCCATGTGGACTTCGCCTATGAGGTTTCCCGGGCGCTGGCCGCCTGCGAGGGGGCGCTTCTGGTGGTGGATGCTACCCAGGGCATTGAGGCACAGACATTGGCCAATGTTTACATGGCCCTGGATCATGACCTGGAGATCATCCCCGTGATCAACAAGATCGATTTAGCCTCCGCCCAGCCGGAGGTGGTTCGCGGGGAGATTGAAGATATAATCGGCCTGGACGCCTCCTATGCGCCTATGGTCAGCGCGAAGATGGGGACTGGCATCCAAGAGGTGCTGGAGGCCATCGTCAAGCACATCCCGCCGCCCAAGGGGGACAAAACCGCGCCTCTGCAGGCGCTGGTGTTCGATTCCTTCTATGACAACTATCGGGGGGCCATCTGCTATGTCCGGGTGATGCAGGGCACCATTCGTCCGGGGACGAAAATACGCATGATGGCCTCCGGCGCAACGTTTGACGCTGTGGAAGTCGGCTCCTTTAAGCCCACCTACTCGCCCTTGGAGGCCCTTTATCCGGGGGATGTGGGCTACATCAGCGCGTCCATCAAGGACGTTCGCGATACCCGTGTCGGCGACACCATCACCGATGACGAGCGGCCGGCGGAAACCCCGCTGCCTGGCTACCGTCAGGTGAACCCTATGGTGTTCTGCGGCATCTATCCGGCGGACGGCGCGGATTATGAGGCCCTCCGGGATGCCCTGGAAAAGCTTCATTTGAATGATGCGTCCCTGTCCTTTGAGCCGGAGACCTCCGTGGCGCTTGGGTATGGATTCCGCTGCGGTTTTTTAGGGCTGCTGCATATGGAAATCATTCAAACGCGCCTGGAGCGGGAGTTTGACCTGGACTTAATCACCACCGCCCCCAGCGTCATCTATGAGCTTACCAAGGTGACGGGAGAGGAAATGACCATCGACAATCCGACGAATTTGCCGGATCCAACTCACATCGCCGAAATGCGGGAACCCTTTGTGCTGGCCCATATTCATACGCCCCAGGACTATGTAGGCGCCCTCATGGAGCTCTGCCAGCAAAAGCGGGGTGTCTTCAAGGATATGCAATATGAGGGAAGCCGGGTGGTGCTCCGGTATGAGATGCCCTTGAACGAGATCATCTTTGATTTTTTTGACCAGCTTAAGTCCAGGTCCCGGGGATACGCCTCCTTGGATTATGAGCTGTCCGGCTACGAGGCGAGCGACTTGGTCAAGCTTGATTTTCTGCTGAATGGAGAGGTTTGCGATGCCCTGTCCATGGTTGTGCATAGGGAGCGGGCATACGCAAGAGGTCGGTCCATCGCTGAAAAGCTCAAGGATGTGATTCCACGCCATCAGTTTGAGATTCCCATTCAGGCTGCCATTGGGGGAAAGGTCATCGCCCGGGAGACGGTCAGCGCCGTCCGGAAGGATGTCTTGGCAAAGTGTTATGGCGGCGACATTACCCGAAAGAAGAAGCTGCTTGAAAAGCAGAAAGAGGGCAAGAAGCGCATGCGCCAGGTGGGCTCCGTGGAAGTTCCCAGTGAGGCGTTTATGACGGTTCTGAAGATGGAATGACGGAGGAATAGCCATGTCACCCATTGGCCTTTATCTGCATATTCCTTTTTGTGTCCGCAAATGCGGCTACTGCGATTTCGCCTCCTATTCCGGCCAGGAAGCGCTTTTCGCACCAATAGTTTCCGCCATGAAGCGGGAAATGATCAGGGCGGAAGGGCTTTCTATAGGAACGGCTTTTATAGGCGGCGGAACGCCTACGGCGCTGCCTGCGGAAAAGCTTCTGGATCTCCTTGCCACAGCGAAAGAGCGGTTCGTTTGCGAGCGGGACGCTGAAATAACCGTGGAGGTAAACCCGGGCACAGTGGATGCCCCAAAGCTTGCCTTCCTCCGTGAAGCCGGGGTCAACCGACTGTCCATCGGCGCCCAGGCTTCTCAGGACGACTTGCTGAGTTCCCTTGGCCGCGTTCATCGCTGGAAAGATGTGGAGAACGCATTTTCCGCGGCTCGTTCCGCGGGCTTTGGCAACATCAACCTGGATTTGATGTATGGTTTGCCGGGGCAGACCCCAAAAGCCTTCCGGAAAACCATGGAGGCGGCCATTTCCCTGAGCCCGGAACATTTGTCCGTCTATAGCCTCATCCTGGAGGAAGGGACGCCTTTTCATATGGCGTATTCCGACCGCAAAGAGGCGCTGCCCGGGGAGGATGCCATGGCGGAGATGAGCGACGACGCGCTTTGGATGGCAGAGGACGCGGGCCTGAAGCGCTATGAGATATCTAATTACGCCAAACCAGGCTTTGAGTGCAGGCATAATCTGGGGTATTGGCTCCGAAAAGACTATTTGGGCATTGGCTGCGCGGCTCATTCTTTGCTGCGCAACCACCGCTGGGCCAATGCTAGGACGCTGGAAGGCTATCTTGCCGGCCAGCGGGAGGAGGAGACCTTCATTTCAGATGGGGAGGCCAGGTTTGAGCGGCTTATGTTGGGGTTGAGGCTTATTGAAGGCATTCCCTGGGAAGAGCAGGCGCTTTTTGACCAATATAAGGCAAAATTTGAAAAGCTGCGCGTTCAGGGTTTGCTTGAATGGAACGAGGCCCGCGTATGGCCGACCCGGCGGGGGCTGGATCTTCAAAATCGGATCATGGTGGAGCTTATGGATGGGTAATCGGCTCAAGCGGGATTTATCGCGATTGAGCTGCGCGCGTGGAGAAACTTGTCAATGAAATGGAACGAATTTCTTTTTTTGTTCGTTTAATCAATAAAGCTGAGTTTCTCCTTCGCCCACGACACGATTGTGAGGTGGCTTCATGTGAAAAGGCTGCTTGCTTTTTTCCTATTTGCCCTATTGGCGGCTTCAAATGGCATTTCCCGGGCTGAAACGGCATCCGCTAATTATCTGCCCTCCTATGATGGCATCTGGGTTCTTGTGCCCAACAGCTCTATGGAAATCTTTCTGCCCAAGGAATGGTCCGTCTCCTCCCCTTCGGCGGTGCCTGTGGGGCTTATTGCGGAAGACCGGAACAACGGCATCTCCATGCGCCTGTCCCTGAGGCCCAGCGAAGCGAAGTCCGTGGATGAGCTGTGCCGGGCTTATGCCGCGGATGCCCAGTATTCCAATGTTCAGCGCCTGGATGTGGGCAACATGGCCTTCGTCCTGCTGGAGCTTCCCGCCCTTGACGCGTATATGGGTGTGACGGATGTGGGTTATGTTCAAATCTTTACCTTTACCTTTTCGCCAATGGGGATACCCGGGCTGCATGCCCTCGCTCAGGAAATCATGGGTTCCCTCCGCATGGTTCCCTCTCATGGGTGATAAGCGGAGTGAAAAATCGGCATAAACGGCTACGCGTTGTTCTTATCGCGGGTTTTATACTGCTGGCGGTTATCTTGCTTGTCCTTGAGGCGTTTGATCAAGGGCTTGTGATCCGTGTGTACCGCGTCAAGTCAAGCCGGCTAACCAATGAAAAGCCCATCCGCATCGTCTTGATCACCGACCTGCACAACTATATATTTGGAAAAGACCAGCAGCCCATCATTGAGAGAGTGACCCGGCTGAAGCCAGACATTCTTTGCTTTTCCGGGGATATTGTGGATGATCAGTATTCCTCCCTTGGGACAAGGCTGCTGCTGGAAGGCGTAAAGGACTTAGCCCCTTGCTTTTATGTGACGGGAAATCATGAGCACTGGGGAAACGCAGAAGCGGCCAAAGCGCTTATGAGCAGCTATGGAGTGACGGTGCTTTCGGGGGAAAGCGCCCTGATCACGGTTGCCGGGCAAACGATCCGCGTGAGCGGACTTGAGGATCCCAATTATACCCACGCAGAAGGGTACGGCGCATATCTTCAGCCTTTTAAAAACCAGCCCCGGGATGTTTTTAACCTCCTCCTCTGCCACCGCCCGGATCCCATTGAGACCATCAGCCAATACGGTTTTGACCTTGTCCTTTCCGGCCATGCCCATGGAGGCCAGGTTCGTGTCCCGCTGTTCATCAATGGCCTGTACGCTCCCGATCAGGGCTGGTTGCCGCCCTACGCCGGGGGCCTCTATCATGTGAATGGCACGGATATGGTTGTCAGCCGGGGTTTGCAGATTTATAAAAAACTGCCACGGATTTTCAACCCGCCAGAGGTGGTGGCTATTGATCTTTTGGGCAACTGAAGATAGAAATGAACAATTTGGGAAAACTGTTGTCAGGCCCTTTTCACTATTGACAAAGAATGTCAAACATGATATTCTGACCCTGTAATTAGCACTCGGCAACTTCGAGTGCTAACAAATTGAAAGGAGGCGAGAGCGCATGACACTCGATGAGCGAAAGTATCGCATTCTGTTGGCGATCATCGACGACTACATTTCCACGGCCATGCCGGTAGGCTCCCGCACCCTTTCCAAGAAGCAATCCATCGGGGGCCTTTCCTCCGCTACCATCCGCAATGAGATGAGCGACCTGGAAGAGCTAGGCTTTCTGGAGCAGCCCCATACGTCGGCGGGGAGGATTCCCTCTGTGAAGGCATACCGGCTCTATGTGGAAAGCCTGCTCCATGAGGGCCAGAGGCTTACCTCCGTTGAGGCGAAGCAGCTCAGGCTGCACTTTGACCGGCGTGCGCGCCAGGTGGAGGAGGTTATCGCCAGCGCTGCCCAAGCCATCTCGGATGTGACCCGCTATACGGCAGTGGTTACGACGCCTAAGTCCATATCCGCTCACATCCGGCGGGTTCAGCTGGTGCCTGTCAGCGATGGAGCGGTGCTGCTGGTGCTGGTGACGGACATTGGCATGGTCAAGGATGTCCTGCTCCATGTGGACGGCCAGCTTACTGCCGATCAGCTCCATGAGATCAGCAACATGCTGTCCGAGCAGCTTGCCGGTCTTACATCGGATGAGATTCGGGAAAAGCTTTCTTCCATCAGCGAGATGTTCAGCGTTCATCGGCAATTTTTGCATGGTGTGCTGAAGGCCATTGAGCAGACTGATCCAAAGGAAATCATGGTTGGCGGTCGGGCGAATATCCTACATTATCCGGAATACTCCGATTCCGAGAAGGCGCGGGCTGTGCTTTCGGTTCTTGAAACCCGCGAGAAGCTGCTGCAGCTCCTCCAATCCGTGCCCCAGATGGCGTTTACTATACGGATCGGGAACGAAACCGGCATGCCGGAGATCAGCGACTGCTCTGTGGTTTCCATGACCTACCGAATTGGGGATGAATCCACGGGAACGATTGGGGTGATCGGGCCGACGCGCATGCAGTACGCCCGCGTGATACCCGTTCTGGACTATGTGGGCAGAGCCCTAGGCGAGCTGCTTGGGGAGCTTGGATCCCAGCCATAATATAAGGAGAAGTGACATGAAGTTCAACAGCAATGCAGACTTCAAGGACGACAACAACGAAGACGAACAGAGCTTGGACGATATGGCGGAGGGGGAAGACACCATGGAGGCCCCTCCTGAGGGAAAACCCTTGGGGGCCGAGAAATCCCTTGAGGATCGCCTTCGGGAGGCGGAGGCCAAGCGGGACGAGTACCTTGAAATGGCCCAGCGGATGAAAGCGGAGTTTGAAAACTTCCGGCGGAGAAACAACGCCGTCCGGTCCGAGGCATGGGAGGATGGCGCCCGGGAGACGATCGCCTTGCTGCTGCCCGTTATCGACAACCTGGAGCGCGCTTTGGCCGCCGCCGTGGAAAAAACGCCCCTCCGGGATGGACTGGAACTTGTTCTACGGCAGATGGTGGAAATTCTGGAGAAAAGGGGAGTTACCGTCATCAACCGCCTGGGCGAACCCTTTGACCCTGAACAGGAGAACGCCGTCATGCAAGCCGATGTCTCCGAAGGGGAGCCGGGTACCGTTTGTCAGGTGCTCCAAAAGGGATACCAGACCAAGAACCGCGTCATCCGGCACGCCATGGTTCGCGTGGTCGCGGCAGAATAAAGAGCCTACATGAGCAAATTGCTTTGTACGATATAACCAGTAAATTGAGGAGGAAACGAATATGAGCAAACTCATTGGCATTGACCTTGGAACCACCAACTCCTGCGTAGCCGTCATGGAGGGCGGCGAGCCGGTGGTCATCGCAAACGCCGAGGGCGCGAGGACTACTCCCTCGGTCGTCGCATTTTCAAAGACCGGCGAGCGCATGGTCG
>JAVBOX010000105.1:0-6365 GCA_031550095.1 Eubacteriales bacterium | reverse complement strand
CCCTGGGCCCTATGATGCTCAGCCTCTTTTATAGTCTCACTGACTATACGGGAATCAGCGCACCCCACTATATCGGGCTGACCAACTACACGGAACTCTTTGGCAGTGACCCGTTCTTCAAGTACTCGCTTACGGTGACCCTGATCTACATCGCCATCAGCGTGCCGCTGAACATCTTCGTGGCGTTCTTCATTGCCAACCTGCTCTCCCAGGACATTCGGTTCCGGGGCTTTTTCCGCCTGGCATACTACCTGCCCACCGTTGTACCCCTGGTGGCCACCTCCATCATCTGGAGGTGGCTCCTGGACCCCTCTTCCGGCATCATCAACTACTACTGCATGGTGCTGAACCTGCCCAAGATGCGCTTTCTCTACGACGAAGCCACGGTGCTTCCCACGATGGCGTTTATGGGCATTTGGCAGACGGGGGCCACCATGCTCATCTTCCTGGCAGGGCTCCAGGGGATTCCCAGAACCCTCTATGAGGCGGCGGACGTGGACGGCGCCCGATCCTTCAGCAAGTTTACCCGCATCACCCTGCCCCTCATGACCCCTTCCCTGTTCTTTACCGTGGTGGTGGGCCTCATCAACGGGTTTCAGGTGTTCACGCAGGCCTTTATCATCACCCAGGGCGGCCCCAACAACCGGTCCAACTTTGTGGTGCTGCTCCTCTTTAAAGAGGCGTTTACCTTTGGGCGGATGGGTCGGGCTTGCGCCATCGCCTGGGTGCTCTTTGCCATCATTCTGGTGCTGACAGCCATCAACTTCAAGCTGTCCAACAAGTGGGTCTATTACGAAGGCGGTGATAAAGCATGAAAAAAAACAAGCGAATCGCCATGTTCTTCCTGTATGCCATCATGCTGATCATCCTGTTTTTCTGGCTCTTTCCCTTCTACTGGATCATCCGCACATCCCTCATGGGAACGCGCCAGATCCTCAAGTATCCGCCCATATGGATCCCAAACCCCATCGTAACGAAGAACTACACCGAAGGCCTCAGCATTTTGCCGTTTCCCCGGTTTTATTTGAACACGATCACCATCGTCCTGCTCTGCATGGGCGGCGCCATGTTCACGAGCACCCTCAGCGCCTATAGCTTCTCCCGCCTGCGCTGGCCGGGAAGGGACAAGGCCTTTTCCCTGATCCTGAGCGCCATGATGCTGCCGGGGGCCGTGACGCTGGTGCCCACCTTCATCGGCTGGTCCGCCCTGGGCGGCGTGAACACCATCGCCCCCCTGACGGTGCCTTCCTGGTTCGGCGGGGGCGCGTTCTTTATCTTTCTCCTGCGCCAGTTTTACCGAACCATTCCCCGGGAATACGATGAGGCGGCCGTGGTGGACGGCGCCGGTTATTTCCAGATCTATTGGCGGATCATGCTGCCCATGATCAAGCCCGCGCTGATCTCCGTGGCGCTTTTCAGCTTTATCAACAACTGGAATGACTTTATGATGCCCCTGGTGTATTTGAGCGATGAGAAGAAATACACCATTTCCTTGGGGCTTCGCTCCTTCATGGGCATGTACAATACGGATTACGGGTATATGATGGCCGCCACCGTCGTCGCCACATTCCCCGTGGTGCTAATCTTCCTGTTCGGCCAACGCTATATCGTCGAGGGCGTCGTGATGACGGGCATTAAGGGCTAGGAGGAAACGAGATGAGCTTTTCCATTTCGGATGTCAAGGTAAAAATTTGCTTTCAACCCATCAGCGGCAAGACGCTTCGGGTGGCGGTGCTGCCCGTTTCGGAAAGCGTGAAGGACGTATTCTCAACGCTGGATCTGGATAGCCGGGAATGGCCGGAGCCCGCCATCGTCACGGACGGAACGGACGGCAACAGCCGCTTTGCCGTCGGGGAGTACACCATCACCATCGCGGAAAGCCCCCTGACCATCACCGCCGCCCGCAGGGGCAAGACCGTGCAGACGCTGACGGTCTGCGAGAAGACCGGCGCCATCGGGTTCCCCTTGGGCAAAGGCCCTCTGTTCGGCCTGGGCCACGGCTATGCCACTCCCATGAACCGCAGGGGCGCCAAGTTCGACCTTCGGGTCAACGGCCAGGTGCGGGGTATTTTTGAAAACTACAGCGCTACCTCCCCCACCCCTTATGTCATCAGCACGGAAGGCTGGGCGCTTTATTTCCATCAGCCCTGGAAAGGAACCATCGATCTTTCCAATGAGACCCAGGGCGTATTCACCAAATACCCCAGGCCTTATGCCGATGTCTTCATGGTCGATCTGGAGACCCCCCTGGACGCCCCCAGGGAATACTACGCCTTCACGGGCAACCACCCCATGCTGCCCAAGTACGCATTTGGCTACCAGCAGAGCTACCGGACGCTGGCCTACAAGGGCGTCAATTACGTGGAAAAAACCGCTCAGTACATGCGGGATAACGACATCCCCTGCGATGTGCTCATCTATTTGGGGACCGGCTACTGCGAGAACGGCTGGAACACCTATAACGGCAACTTTGAATGGCATCCGGATGTGTTCCCCAACCCCAAGGAGACCATGGAGCGCCTCCACGGCATGAACTATAAGATCAGCCTCCACGTCACCCGCTGCTACACGGGCCTCCACGGCAGTATCCACGACGAAGGCGTGAGCCCTCTGGTGTATGACCACGCCAAGAACTACTGGCAGAAGCACCGGGAGCTGTACGCCACCGCCAAGAACGAGGTCTGGTGGCCGGACGACGCGGACGAAGTGGATATGGAAGAGCGCCTGGCCCGGCACCGGATGTACTACGAGGGCTGCATGGACATGGTGCCCGGCGTTCGCCCCTTCCAAATGCAGAGGAACACCTTCCCTGGCGCCAACAAGTACGGCGGGGTCATCTGGTCGGGAGACATCCTGGCCGAATGGGAGACATTGAAGAACCAGGTGCCCATCGGGCTCAACGTGGCCCTCAGCTCCTCCGCTTACTGGGGCACGGATACGGGCGGCTTCTTCTCCACCCCGGAGCTGGACGGGGAGCTTTACATGCGCTGGGTGGAGTACTCCACCTTCACCCCCTTCTTCAGGGCCCATGGCCGTCCCTCGTTCCTGCATAACCCCTGGGGCTGGAACATGTTCGAATCCCTGGACGACATGCCCCTGGAGCTTTCCCCCGGCCTGCGCCACGACGGCGCACCCAAGGCTGAGGCCTTGAAGGATGCCCGGGTAGAGCCCCTGTGCCGCAAGTACATTCATCTGCGCTACTCCCTCCTGCCCTACATCTACAGCGCGGCCCATGACGCCACGGAGGGCACGCCCATCATGCGGCCCCTGTGGTGTTACGCCCCGGGGGACAAGGCGGCCCTTGAGACGGAGAACGAGTACTTCTTCGGCGACAGCCTGCTGGTGGCCCCGGTGACCGAAAAGGGAGCGAAAACCCGGAAGGTTTACTTGCCGGGCGGAAAATGGTATGATTATTGGTCGGGAGAGGCTTATGAGGGCGGAAAGGCCTATGACGTGGCCGCGCCTATCGAAACGATCCCCCTGTTCGCCAAGGCGGGCGGCATCCTGACCAAGGCTCCCGTGGTGCCCTATGTGGACACGGAAAAGAAGGACACGTTTGATCCGGTGTCCCTCGCCGTCTATACCGGCGCGAACGGAACCTACGCCCTCTATGAGGACGACGGCATCTCCATGGATTACCAGCAGGGCGTATGCACCAAAACCGCCTTCCAATGGGATGATCAGGCGGGAAACCTCACCGCGAAAGGCACTTCCACCCAGTTCCCTGGCCAGCGGCGCACAATTTCGTACACGCTGATGCCTTCGGGTGAGGAAAGGCAGATTACCATCCAATATTAACGAATCATCACCGGGGCCGCCGCCCGCGAAAGGCGGCGGCCCTACAAAGAGGCGGAAACCATGTCGATTACAGCCATTCAGCGAAGGCGCGTATGCGATATCGTGTACGATCAGCTGCGGAGCACCATCGACGGCGGCACTTGGAACCCGGGCGATCGCATCCCTTCGGAAAAGGAGCTGGTGGCGCTTTTTCAGGTGAGCCGGGCGACCATCCGGGAAGCCATCAAAAAGCTTGAGAGCCGGGGCTATCTGGAAACCCGCCATGGCAGCGGAAGCTATGTCAAGGAGCGGGATCCGGGATCGGAAGCCTTGCTGAACATCCTCAGCCGGGACAGCGCCACCATCCAGGACATGATGGAGTTCCGCACCATTGTGGAGGTGGAAAGCACGGCCTTGGCCACCCAGCGGGCCACGGAGGCTGAACTGACGGAGCTTGCGGGTATCTACCGCCTGATGGTTGAAGCCCGTGGCAACATCGCCGCCTTTTCCGCCTATGACCTGCAGTTTCATCAGTATATCGGCCAGATGACCAAAAATGAGGTGCTCATCCGCTGTTATACCCTGGTGCTCGATTCGCTCAAGTTATACTTTGACCGGGTCGTGGAGACCATCGGTGTCGATAAGGGCACCTACTACCACGCGGAAATACTGCGCGCCATGCAGCTGCGGGACAAGACCCTGGCCCGCCGCATCATGAGGGAGCACCTGGCCGCCACATTCGAGGGCGTGATGAACAGGTTGTAGCCCTAGGCGCATCCATATAGGAGAGGGGAAAATTCTGATGGCGAAAAAAACCCTGGGGGTCATCCATGCTGCCCATCTGACCATCGCGGCCATGAAGCCCTTTACCGACAAATACCTTCCCAACGTAACCATCATGCACCTTTGCGACGATACGATCCAGCGGGACAACATCGCCGCAGGCGTGGGCGTGATTCCCAAGGTGAACTACTATAAATTCTCCCAATATGCCCACAACTTTGAGGAGGCGGGGGTGGACGCCATCCTGCTGGCTTGCTCCACCTTCAACCAGGCGGCGGATTTGGCCCGGCCCATGATCAACACCCCCATTTTCCAGATTGACCGGCCCATGATGGACAAGGCCGTGGAAACCGGCACCCGGATCGGCCTGTTGGCCACCCTGGCCATGACGGTGCCCTCCTCGGAGCGGCTGCTCAAATTGGCCGCCAAGGACAAGGGCAAGGACATCGCCGTAACGACCGTCCTTTGTACGGAGGCGTTTGAGGCGCTCTCCCGGGGGGACACAAAGGCCCACAACGACATGCTCCTGGCGGAGATCGATAAGCTTTCCAAGTCCGTCGATTGCGTCGCCATGGCCCAGCTTTCCATGTCCGCTCTGGCCCCGTTCCTGACGGAAACCCGGGTGCCGGTTTACAACAGCGGCAATGCCTGTTTTGAGGTTCTCATGCGCTATTTCGACGCATAGGCGGTGAGCATTGATGCAAGAAACCATCCGCAGGCTCGAGGGGCTTGCCAACATCCTCCGGCGCGATGTGGTGGAAATGATCGGCCCCAACAAGGTGGGGCATTTCGGCGGCTCCTGCTCCCTGGCGGAGATTGCCGCCGTGCTGTATTTTCATACAATGCGCCATGATCCCCAAAACCCCGCCTGGCCGGACCGGGACCGGTTTTTGCTGAGCAAGGGCCATGCCGCCCCCATCCAGTACGCGGCCTTGGCGGAGGCGGGGTACTTTGACAGGGCATGGCTGAAAACCCTAAAGCAGCTGGGCAGCCCTCTGCAGGGCCACCCGGACATGCGAAAAGTACCCGGGGTGGAGGCCAATACGGGCTCCCTGGGTCAAGGGATTTCCATCGCCTGCGGCATGGCGGCGGGGCTCCGGCTGGATGGCCGGGAAAGCCGGGTTTTTGCCATCCTGGGAGATGGGGAACTGGCCGAGGGGCAGGTATGGGAGGCCTTCATGGCCGCTTCCCGGCACAAGCTATCCAACCTGCGGGCCATCATCGATCACAACGGCCTGCAGGCCACGGGCACCACGGACCAGCGATTTCCCATTGCCGGCCTTCTGGAGCGCCTCCGGGCTTTTGGCTTTGCGGTCCTTTCCGCGGACGGCCATGACGTAGCCTCCCTCATCGCCGCGTTTGAGGCGGCTGACAAGGTGACGGACAGGCCTACGGCCATCCTGGCCGCAACGGTAAAGGGCAAAGGCATTCCCTGCGCCGAAAATGTGGTGGCCTTTCACAACGGCATGCTGACGGAGGCCCAATATGAGGAGACCCTCCTGGCGCTTCAAAAGGCGGGTGAGGCACAGTGACGCGCAATCAACGGACTGAATACGGCAAGGCCCTCGTGGAATTGGGCAAGGAGGATTCACGCATCGTGGCGCTGGACGCGGACTTGAGCCGCTCCACCATGAGCTGCCTCTTTGAGGAGCAATTCCCTTCCCGGTTTTTTGAGATGGGCATCGCCGAACAGAACATGGCCAGCTTCGCGGCAGGGCTTTCCCTGGCAGGCCGCGTCCCCTTTCTGAACACATTCGCCGTCTTTGCCACCGGCAGGGCGTATGACCAGATCCGCCAGAGCATCG
>JAVBOX010000005.1:0-16601 GCA_031550095.1 Eubacteriales bacterium | reverse complement strand
GTGATTACCGATGAGCAGCATCGCTTCGGCGTTCGCCAGCGGACAGCCCTGGCCCAAAAGGCCCGGGATCTCGCCGCCAACGTGCTGGTGCTGTCCGCAACCCCCATTCCCAGAACCCTGTCCCTCATCCTCTTTGGAGATTTGGACCTGTCCATTGTGGATGAGATGCCAAAGGGACGCCTTCCGGTGAAAACCCGCATCGTCCCGGAGGACAAGCGGGCGGGGATGTATGGCTTTATAAAGGCTCAGGCTGCGCAAGGGGGACAAGCCTATATCATCTGCCCCCTTGTGGAGGAGAGCGACCGGTTTGACGGCGCTTCCGCCGAGGAGACCTATGAATTCTTGCGGAAGGGCCCTTTGAAGTCCCTCCGCCTGGGGCTGGTGCATGGCCGGCAAAGGCCGGGGGAGAAGGATGCCATCCTTTCGTCCTTTTCCAATGGAGAGCTGGATGTGCTCGTGTCCACCACCGTGGTGGAGGTGGGCGTGGATGTGCCCGGCGCCACGGTGATGGTCATCGAGAACGCGGAACGGTTTGGCCTTTCCCAGCTCCATCAGCTTCGAGGGCGGGTGGGCCGGGGTCAGGCGGAGTGCTGGTGCTTTTTGATGGCTTCGCCCAATGAGCGGCTGGAAGCCTTCGCGGCCACCAACGACGGCTTTGTCATCGCTCAGCAGGATTTGGAGGAGCGTGGGCCGGGGGAATGGTTCGGCACCCGGCAGCATGGAGCTCCCGCCATGCCCGGCGCGGCGCTGGGCGGGGACGCCGCACTGCTGGAGGAGAGCCATCTGGCGGTAAAGAGCCTGCTAACGGATCCAGAAAGGGCCTACGAGGCGTTGAAGATCCGGGAGGCCGCCCGGGAAAGGTTCGGCCAGGCCGTGAATGAAATCGGGATCAATTGAAAAGGGAACGGGCGCTTTTCCTTGCAGGGGTTTTGCACTGTGTTTGGCGTCCCCCCCTGCGCTTGCTATACCGCATGCTTGAACAAACGGCCTTGTCAATAAGCCGCCAAACGGTGGCTTCAAAAAGATCGATGCGGCAGAGCTGAAGACGCGAGCGCAGGAAGAAATGAAAGCGGTTGACAATTTGCATGGCAAGGAATATACTGATCATCATAAGATTACGATTTTGTATTCTTTGCTTGGAGGCGCTTAGATATAGTGAAAAGACGGAAAATAAACACCGACAAGCAATTGCTGCTGTTGCCTATCGCGGATATTGATGGTCGGTTTATCTCGCCGGAGAGGGTTCAGATCCTGAGCCTTTACGCAAACGGTTGCCTTGCGGAGGAGATTGAGCTTTGTCTCAGCGCATCTCCCCGGTGCTGGAGTCCGCTGTATTTGGACAAGTATCGGGGCGTGGAATTATCGCTTAGCCTTGAAGGCGGGGACGAGGAGTTGATCGACCTCATTAAATGCTCGGACGAGATGAAGGGCGCGGGCGCACTTTCCCATCAGACAGTGCGCCCGCTTTTGCATATTACGCCCTCATGTGGCTTTATGAACGATCCGAACGGATTGCTGTATTACAAGGGGCAATACCACTATTTTGCGCAGCTTAACCCCTATGGCTTCTCACCCGGGAATACCTGCTGGATGCACGCGGTCAGCGGCGATTTAATGCGCTGGCGCGAACTGCCCTACGCGCTCTTGCCGGATGAGAGCGGGCGCATGTATTCCGGCTGCGGTGTGGTGGATTACGATAACACCTCTGGCATGGGCGGAGCCGGACATCCCCCCATTTTTCTGTTTTATACCGCCGCGGGGAGCAAAACCCGTTGGAGCCAAGGCAAGGCGTTTGAAGTTGGCGCGGCCGTCAGCTTGGACGGCGGTGCGCGTTTTGATAAGCTGCCGCAAAACCCGCTGGTGAGACACATCGCGTTCATGAACCGGGATCCCAAAGTGGTCTTTTGTCCGGAAGAACAGGCGTGGGTCATGGCACTGTACCTTGACAATAGCCGTTACCAGCTCCTTTTCTCTGATAACCTGCTGGATTGGCGGCAGACGCAGGTTATCGAGATTCCCGGCAGCGCCGAGTGCCCGGATCTTTTCCGCCTGCCGCTGGATGGTGACGAAGCCAACTGGAAATGGGTGATGTGGGGCTCCACGGATCAATATCTTGTCGGGTACTTTCAAGGCGGTCAGTTTGTTCAGGAGGGTCAGGCGGCAAAGGGTCCGTCGCATCGAATTGTATCGGCCTACAGCGACCTTGCGCGAAGCGCGGGCAGCTATGCCTCCCAGACCTATTTTGGCCTGCCCGCAGGGCGCGTGATCCAGCAATCCTGGGTGCAAACCCGCACAAAAGGGGCGCCTTTTTCATCCTGCGCCAGCATTCCCAACGAGCTCAGGCTTGTCACCACACCGGCTGGCCCGCGCCTGTCGGTACTGCCTGTAAAGGAAGTGGACGCTATGGGGATTGGCAGCTTTGCGTTCAAACACAAAGGCCTTGAGGAGTTGGGCTGGATTCCTCCGGAGGCTTTCGCTGAGTGCATGGACATCGCGCTAACGCTGCGCTACGCCCAGGACGACCCCATCGCTCTGAGCGTACGGGGCGTCCTAATCGTCTACGACCCGCGACGGGATACGCTCCTGTTGCCGAACGGAATGTTCCGGCTACAGACAACGCCCGGCGTGCTGAGCCTGCGCATCCTCACGGACCGGTGCTCGCTGGAGCTGTATACGCAGGACGGGCTGTTCAACATCACCGTGGCCGCCGTACTTGACCCAGCCAAGGTAGAAATCAAGGTCATCTCCATGGAAGCGTCGATCGGCGCGGACATTGAGATTCGGAAGCTTGGATAGAGCGGAAAGGAGGGAAAACCGTGCGAAAAGAAGAATTGATTTATCCATCCGGCGGCATAAACCCCGCGCTCACGGACACCTCGGCGAGCTTTGACCCGCAACTGCCGTTGGGCAGGGAGGCGGGCACGTCATTGCATATGGCGGAGGGGATGCTTTTGCCCCCGGGCGTCGTCATGCTGGAAGGCGGCGGCATGCGCCTCAATTTCTTCGCGGGGGATGGGGTTTCCCGGGTGACCGCGCGGGTGTTCGGCGTGGAGCATGCGCTGGCAAAGAACAAGGACGGCTTGTACAGCGTGGACGTGGACGGCGGAAATGGCGGCTTTTGCCCGGTGGTGTTCACCGTCGACGGCGCGGAAGTCCTAAACCCGATGGCTCCCATCGGTTTCGGCGCGTCGCGTCCCATCAACTACGCCGACATCCCGCAGGCCCAAACGGACTTTTTATCCCTAACCGATGCCCCGCACGGCGCGGTCGTACAGGAATACTATGAGTCCAAGACAACCGGCACATGGAAGAGCTGCCTTGTCTACACCCCGCCCGGCTACATGAAGGGTGACGGCGCGGAATATCCCGTGCTATACCTACAACACGGACACGGCGAAAACGAGCAGTGCTGGGTGCATCAAGGCCGCGCCAACTTCATTCTGGATAACCTCTTTGCCCAGGGAAGAGCCGCGCCGTTCATTGTCGTGATGAACAACGGCATGGTGCAAAAAAACGAGAACGGCCTGCGAAAGCTGGACATCCCCGGGATTGAGCCGCTACTCATCAACGATTGCATCCCGTTTATCGAAAAAACCTACCGGGTGAGGACTGATAAATGGAGCCGCGCGATGGCAGGGCTTTCGATGGGGTCTATGCAGACGAGCATGGTCACCCTCAACCACCCGGAGCTATTCGGATATGCGGGGGTTTTTAGCGGCTTTGTCGCGCCGCTTTTCCAGATGGCGAATGGCACGGATTATCTCAAGGCTTTGGATGATCGGGATGCCTTCGCAAGAAACTACAAGGTATTCTTCCGCGCCTGTGGGGATGCGGACTTCGTCGCCTTGGAGCGCTTTCATGAGGACAGCGCTCTGTTTGAGCGAAAATGCCTCTCCCCGGCGGTCTGCCCGGCGCATGAGGAGGTATTCTATCCTGGTGCGCATGAATGGAACGTATGGCGCATGTGCCTGCGCGATTTCGCTCAGAGAATCTTTCTAGATCAGCCGTGAAAGCTGGTCCATATGGAGTAACTGATGACTACGCTTAAGGATGTTGCCGAAAAGGTCGGCGTCTCGGTCACAACGGTTTCCCGTGTGCTGAATGGGCGTGGCGCCATTAGCGAAAAGACGAAGGCGCGCGTCTACAAAGTCATGAAGGAGCTGAACTACTCTCCCAATGAAATGGCGCGCTCCCTCTCGGGCAAGAACAGCCACCTTATCGGGCTGATTGTCCCCTATATCGGTCACCCGTTTTTTTCCACGCTGACCGACGCCATTGAGGAATCCTGCTACCAAACCGGCTATAAGCTGCTGCTATGTTCCTCCAATGGCCACCCGGACCGGGAGAGAGAGCTGTTTTCCATGTTTCGGGCAAACAACGTGGCAGGGGTGCTGGTCTGCACGCGCCTAGAGGACGCGTCGACCTACGTAGGCGCGGAGATCCCGCTGGTAAGCATAGAGCGCACGATCGACGACGTTCCATCGGTCTCCTGCGACAACTACAAAGGGGGCATTTTGGCGGCACGGGAGCTAACGGACAGCGGGTGCAAGCACGCACTGCTCTTCGGCAACCGCGTGTTCGACTACTTGCCCGCGCATTTGCGCTACCAGGGCTTCATGGACGAATGCGAAAAAGGCGGCTTGGACTATGTGGCTTATTATATTGAGCCGGAGAACGTTTTCGGCACGGATCTGACACAGCGCGTGCTGTCCTTGTTAGACGAGCACCCTGAAATCGATGGCATCTTCGCCACCGGCGATGTGCTTGCCGCGCGCGTGATGAACATTTTGCGCGAAAACCGAAAGCGTTCCGAGCATATCCGCATCATAGGCTTTGATGGCATTGATATTTCCGAATACCTGAACATTTCCACCATCGCCCAACCCATCCGTCAGATGGGTGCGCTGGCGGTGGAAGTGCTCGCCAAGCGGATAGACAAAGCGTTGGTGCCAGAGCGCTCTATTCTGCCAACCACGCTGATCCGCCGGAATAGCACACGGCTCAGAAGATAACGATCGATCTCAACGATTGCCTCTTTGCGGAGGCTCTTTTTAACAGGCGGAAGCGCAACCGTTTGCCTTAATGAACATGTGTGCCCTCTCATCCCCTGTGAGCAGCCGAATTATACGGGGATTTCAAAGGCAAATAGATTAAATTATCCAAACCATCTTGTTGACATCGCATTATTTCGGTGTTATTATGCAGGCAACGGATAGGCAAACGTTTGCATAAATTTTGCGCAAACGCCTGCCGTACTACGAATAGGGAGGGAACCACATGTTGAGAAAACCGCTTGCCGCCCTGCTGACTGTTCTGCTGGCGCTGATGTCCTTTGGTGGCGTAACCGGCGTTCTGGCCGCGGATGTCCCCACCATCACCCTGGAACTGCTCGTCGGCACCACGCCGACGGAGACCGCGTCCATTGAAGCCGCGATCAGCGAGATTACGCGCGAAAAGTACGGCTTCAACGTGGAGATCATCACAATCGAAATAGGCAACTGGCAGACGCAACTGAACCTGCTGCTCTCCGGCGGTGATGACACGCTGGATGTCTACTGGGGAGGCTATGTCCTGCCCTATAACACCATCGTATCCAATGGTCAGGCGCTGCCGCTGGACGACCTGATGGCGCCTTACGCGGACGAGATGAAGGCTGCCCTGACGGAGCGCGTGTTTGAGTCGGGCCGTGTGGACGGCATCCTGTACGGCATCGGCCGCCTGCTTGACCAGGCGTCTAGCCCTACGTACAACCTTAGGGCGGACGTGGCCGCTGAGTTCGGTCTGAAGAACGGCGACCACATTACCATGGATCAACTGAACGAGCTGTTCGCGAACATCCGCGCGAAATACCCGGACACCCCCCTCGTCGGACCGTTCAACAACTCCGTCAACCTCGGCGACGGTCGCGTGGATGGCTTGGGAAACGCCAACATGCTGGGTGTGCTGGGCGATTACGGCCAGGATACCACTGTGATCAACTACTACGAGAGCGACTACTACGCGAGCATGGTGGAAGACTTCAAGAAATGGAAAGAGCTTAACGCTTTCATGCCCGACTTCCTGAACGTCACGGAGCAGCCTGTGGACTACATTCCCGCGGGCAAGGCGTTCGGCAACTTTGCCGGCCACTTTAACGCGGAGATGAACGGCATCTGGGCCAGCCAGAACTTCGGCGTGGACATGGCCTCCTTCTTTATTTTTGATAATGCCGTTGCCGTTACCCCTGGCGCGTACTACTGCATAAACCCCGCCTGTAAGAACCCGGACAAGGCGGCCGCGTTGATCTACCTGATGGCGACGGACTCGGACATCGTGAACCTGCTGGCCCTCGGCATCGAGGGGCAGGATTACCGGATTTTGGATGACGGCTCCGCCGCCTATCTGGAGGGCAAGAACGTTTCCAACACCGGTTGGGCTATGGGCTATTCCTGGACGGCGCTCAACTCCACGATTTCAACTCCCTTCAACTACCCGGCTAACTATTTTGATTTGATGGTCGAGGCTAACGCAAACGCCATGGCGTCTAAGGCCTTCGGCTTCCAGTTTGACGCCTCCTCGGTATCCGACGCCATCACCGCGTGCACCAACGTGGTCAGCCAGTATAGGCAGGCGATCGCTTGCGGTGCCGTTGAGGACATCGACGCCGCGGTGGCCGAATTCCAGCAGGCCTTGCGCGACGCCGGCATCGACGACATCATCGCCGCCAAGCAGGCGCAGCTTGACGCCTTCCTGGCGAGCAAGTAAAGTTAACCCCTGCGCGATGGAGGGGGGGGGGTCTCCCCTCCTTGCGCAACCCTGCCGGGCGGGGTCCGCCGCATAAACCACATCGCACAAGGAGAATGGGCCATGTACAAAGCTGCCACCCCTTCCTTTCGCAAGGGGATAAAACGAAAAAGGGGAATTCATAGAAACCCGGTCCTTTACTTCCTGATGGTTCCCGGGCTTGCGTACCTGCTCATCAACAACTACCTTCCCATGTTCGGCCTCACCTTCGCTTTTAAAAAGATCAACTATACCGTGGGCGTGTTCAAGAGTCCCTGGGTGGCGTTTGGCAACTTCACTTACCTGTTCAAGACCAAGGACGCCTATGTCGTGTTTCGCAACACCATCCTCTATAATCTGACATTCATTGTCCTTGGCACCGTCATCGCTATCGTGGTGGCCATCCTGCTGGGCCAGATTCGCAGAAAGCAAACGCTGAAGGTGTACCAGACCACGATCCTCATCCCGTATTTGCTTTCCAGCACCGTGATTTCTTACCTTGCCTTCGCTTTTTTGAGCGTGGATAGCGGTTTTATCAATAAATCCATCCTCGCGCCACTGGGAGCAAAGTCCGTAAGCTGGTATTCTAGTCCAGGCCGCTGGCCCTACATCCTCACGGTGATTCATCTATGGAAGTCCTTTGGCTATTCCTCCATTTTGTACTATGCCACGTTGATTGGAATCGATAGCTCCTATTACGAGGCGGCGGTCATTGACGGCGCGTCGACCTGGCAGCAGATCAAATATGTCACCTTGCCCTGCCTAAAATCCACCATCATCACCCTGGTCATCCTGCACCTGGGCAGAATGTTCTATTCCGATTTTGGCCTGTTCTATCAGGTGCCCATGAACAACGGAATGCTGTTTAAGACCACCAACACGATTGACACGTATGTGTACCGTGGGCTACTGGAACTGAACGATGTTGGGCGCTCCTCGGCTGCCGGCTTCCTGCAGTCCATCCTTGGCTTTGTCCTGGTGCTGGGCGCCAATGCCCTCACACGCAAGGTGGACCGGGAAAACGCGCTGTTCTGATGGAAAAAAGCTGAAAGGAGCAAAGTGCCATGATTACCCACTCAAGGCTCTCGCGGGTTGTGCCCAATGTCGCGCTGATTCTTCTCACGCTATGCTGCGTTCTGCCGCTGTTGCTGCTGGCGCTGGCTTCTTTTACGGATGAGAAGATGCTGACGCTGCACGGCTACACATTTTTCCCGGCAGAGTTCAGCGTTGCCGCCTACGCGTATATTTTTAAGGCGTCAGGCGCCATCATCAGGGCATATGGCGTCACGTTCTTCGTCACGGGCGTGGGCACGTTTGTCAATGTGCTGATGACCATCTTCCTCGCTTACCCGCTGTCGCGACCAGAGGTGAAGGGCAGGAACGCCGTGACCTTCGTCGTCTTTTTTACCATGTTGTTCAATGGCGGCCTGGTGCCCACCTACATCATGTATTCGCAGGTATTCCGCATCCGGGATACCATTTACGGGCTGCTTGTTCCCACGTTCCTGATGAGCTCCTTCAACGTCATCCTGATGCGGAACTACTTCAAGACAAACATTCCAGAGGAGGTCGTCGAGGCGGCGAAGCTGGACGGCGCCGGCGAACTGAACATGCTGACGCGTGTGGTGCTACCCATGGCGTCGCCCATCATCGGCACCGTGGGGTTGATGGCCGGATTGGCGTACTGGAACGACTGGACGAACGGCCTGTATTACCTTGTGCGCCGTACCGATCTGTACAGCATCCAGAACGTGCTGAACAACATGCTCAACAACGCTCAGTTCCTGAAAACCGCCACGCAAATGCAGGGCATCAATATTGAGCTGGGCACCATCCCGAGCGTCGGCATTCGAATGGCCATTGCCGTGGTCGCGCTCGTGCCCGTGATGATGATCTATCCCTTCGTTCAAAACAGTTTTGTCAAGGGTATCATCATTGGCGGGGTGAAGGGATAAGGCAAGGGGGACGCGCGATGAGAAAGCTCGAAAACAAGATCATGCTGATCGCCTACGCGGACTGCATGGGCAGGAACATACCGGAACTACGCGCCATCTTGAAGGCGTATGTCGGGGACGCTATCGGCGGGGTGCACCTGTTGCCCTTCTTCCCCTCCAGCGGTGACCGGGGTTTTGCGGCGATGACCTATCGGACGGTTGACCCAGCCTTCGGCACATGGGACGACGTGGCTTCGTTGGGCGAAGAGTACACGCTGATGGCGGATTACATGATCAACCACATCTCCGCCCAGAGCGCATATTATCAGGACTTCCTGCAAAAGAAGGATAAGAGCGCGTGCCGGGATTTGTTCATTCGCTACAATGAATTTTGGCCGGGCGGGGAGCCGACGCCTGAGCAGGTTGAGCGCATCTACAAGCGTAAGCCGCGGGCGCCGTATGTGCTCGCCCACTTTGCTGACGGCAGCGAGGAAAAGGTCTGGTGCACGTTCGACGAGGAGCAGATCGACATCAACGTCCAAAGCGAGGCGGGTAGGAAATTCCTGCGCGACAACCTGACGGCGTTGGCTTCTCACGGTGTCGCCATGGTTCGGCTGGATGCCTTTGCCTATGCCACCAAGCGGGCGGATACCAATTGTTTTTTTGTCGAGCCGGACGTCTGGCAGCTCCTTAAAGAGGCCAATGACATTCTCGCCCCTTTGGACGTGGTGCTGCTGCCGGAGATCCATGAACACTACACCATGCAGCTTAAAATTGCCGGGCAAGGGTACTATGTGTACGACTTTGCCCTGCCGATGCTGCTATTGAACGCTTTATATTACGGCCAGGGCGAGTATCTCAAGCATTGGCTATCGATTTGCCCGCGCAACCAGTTCACAACCCTGGACACGCATGACGGCATCGGCGTGGTGGATGTGAAGGACCTGCTGCCGGACGAGGAGATTGAGAGGACCAAGGAAGACATCTACCGGTTTGGCGCCAATGTCAAAAAGATCTACTCTTCAGCCACCTATAACAACCTCGATGTCTACCAGGTCAACTGTACATACTATTCAGCCTTGGGCGAGGACGATGACGCGTACCTGATCGCCCGCGCCATTCAGTTCTTCGCGCCAGGTATCCCGCAGATGTACTACGTCGGAATGCTGGCGGGGCGCAATGATGTCGCGCTGCTTGAGAAGACACGCGTAGGCCGGGACATCAATCGCCATTGCTACACGCGCGAGGAAATCGCCCGCGAGGTCACGCGTCCCGTGGTAGCCAAGCTGCTCGCTTTGATGCGCTTGCGCAACCGCTGCTCAGCCTTTGAGGGCGATTTTGAGCTTCTGCCGTGCGCGGCGCACGAGGTCAGGATACGCAGGAAAAATGGCGAGGATCTCGCGGAACTGCATGTGGATCTCGCGCAAAAGACGTATACGGTGCTGGCGGGCACGGCGAATCGGATGGAGATTTTCGATACGAACGGGAAAGTTGATCCGTAAAGGGAGGAACATAGCGCATGGCCCAGCTCAAGTGTAATTTTTTCTCTTACTCCCTGTGCTACCCGGTGGACATTGAGGTGATTCTCCCGTCGTTCACGTCCTGCAACATGGACCTGCCGCACACGCACAAGTTGCCCGCCCATTTCGCGGTGCTGTATCTCCTGCACGGGCACGGCAACGATTATATGGCCTGGCATCGTTATACAAGCATCGGCCGGTACGCGGAGGAAAAGCGCGTCGCCGTGGTAACGTTCTCCTGCGCGAACAAGGCGTATACCAACGCGCCGCTCGGCGACAACTACTACGATTTTTTAAACCACGAGCTGCCGGAATTCGTGGAAACGTATTTTCCTGTCACCTCCGACCCGGCTATGCGCTACATCGGCGGTCTGTCCATGGGCGGGTACGGCGCACTGCTACATGGACTGCAAAACCCCGGGCGATACAGCGCCATCGGGGCGTTTTCGCCCGCCATCATCGACGAGGCGTTTGAGAAAAAGAGCGGCCTGAACCTGCCCCCGCTGCCCAACCTCTACGACGTGACCCGAAAGGCGCTGGATAGCGGCGAGAAGCTTCCCGACCTGTTTCTCTGCATCGGAGCCCAGGATTTCCTCTATGAAAAGGTGACCAAGTATCACGACACCTTTTCGCCGGTGTGGAAGGGATCGCGCCTGCGTTACGACGACATGCCGGGCTACGCCCACGAGTTCGCCGTCTGGGACATTGAGGTGGCCAGCTTCCTGGACTGGATCGACCGCGACGACGCGTTCAAACGGCTTGGAAACAACAAAGTATAGGGACGCAATGTGCGCGGGGCACAACGAGTGATAGGAGGGCTTTCCGTGAAACCGGTTTATGTGCAGACAGCCTCGTTTGCCAAAGAGCTGATGAGCGATTTCGATAGCTCCATGCGCAAGGTCGCGGAAGCCGGGTATGATGGAGTGGAGTTGTTCGGCGGCATCTACGGCGGCATGAGCGCACCGGAGCTCAAGCGATACCTGGCGGATCTAGGCCTTGCGGCCATCGGCGCACATGTCGATATTGATCGCTTCGCAGAGCAGATCGACTACCTGCCAGAAGTGGGGGCAGGGTACATTGTCTGCCCGGGCCTGCGTGTGGTCTCTTACGAGGAGGCGCTGTGCGCGGCTGAGACGCTGAACGAGTAGGGCGAGAAGAGCCGACGGGCAGGGCTGATGACCGGCTATCACAACCATAACAGCGATTTTGAGGTATATAACGGCAAAACGGTCATTGACCTGCTGATTGAACACACCGACCCCACGCTTGTCACGTTTGAGCTGGACGCGGCGTGGGCCTGGCGCATGAACCGAGACGCGGCGGCGTTTATCCGGAGCCACCCTGGGCGCTTCCGGCTGATCCATTGCAAGGAAACCTCCCGCGCCTTGCTGCCTGAAGAAAACCCGGACATTTTGCTTCAAAACGTCGCGTATGTGGACGGCAAACCGCGGCTTTCTCCCGAGCTGCTTGCCCGTTTCAAGGAGCACCATAAAATCAACGTCCCGCTGGGGCAGGGGATTATCAACATGCCTGAGATCATACGGGCGGCCGAGGCGCAGGGCCATTGCCTTTACGTCATAGAGCGCGAATTCGCGTACACCGGAGACATCTTTACATCACTCGCCGAGGACCTCGCGTATACGCGGGCGCTGTAGGCAATAGGAGCGTAAATGTATGAGGATTGAGAAGATTCTTGCCAAGCTTGAAGCGTATCACGCCCCGCTGGACCCGGTGCGCCGCACATGCGACGGCGTGATCTATGGGGATATCGAAAAGGAATGCACGGGCATCGTGCTGACATGCTGCTCTATGGCGAGCGTGATTGAAGAGGCCGCGCGGAGAGGCGCGAACCTGATCATCACGCATGAACCTACCTTTTTTGACGGTTGGGATGAGACAGATTGGCTGCGGGACAACAAAGTCTATCAGGCGAAGAAGGCGTTGCTGGACAAGACGGGCGCCGTGGTCTATCGCGATCATGACCGTCTGCATGGCGAAAGGCCGGACGGCATTTTTTCCGGCGTGATCAGGGAGTTGGGTTGGGAAGACTACCGGGTAGACGAAGGATTTTGGCCCGGTTCCAAGTATGTTCTGCCCGAAACGACCGTCCGAGAGGTCGCGCGGCATATGGCTTCCGCGCTGAACATCCCCGGCATGCGCATCCTTGGCGACCCGGATATGAGAATTACGAAGCTGGCTTTCTGCGTGCATTTCCTCGGCCAGGAAAGCGACAGGAAGGGCATCGACTTTATGGACCGTAGCGATTGCGAGCTGTTCATCCCAGGCGAGATCATCGACTGGACATTCGGCCAGTATATCACCGACGCGAACGTGCTCGGTCTAAAAAAAGCGGCGTTGAACGTAGGCCATTTCAACTGGGAAGAGCCCGGGATGCGGAATATGCGGAAATGGTTGCCCGACGTGATTGGGTACGAGGTGCCAATTTCCTTTGTGCAATCGGGAGACATGTATCGGTGGCTCGCGTTTGACGGCTGAGTTGTATCGCGGCATCTCAAGGGTTCGCTTGCCTGTCCGCACATGGGGTGAGCCGCCGCTTTCGCGGAGCGATCTCTTTGCCCTTTTACTGGAATGATAATGAACGGGGTATTGTACGGTGTTGCCCTAAAAGGCTGTAGCCGGCCATTACCAGCGCCACAGCCCCGCGAGCGTTTGCAGCTGTCACTTGTTGGGTTTTAGGTGAAAGTCGGATTACTCGGCGGCATCAGAGTCCGCCTTAGTGCAATGGATGGTTCCGGCGGGATGCTGAACAGGGGCGTAGATCGAGTACAACTTGATCGGTTTGCTCCCTGTGTTGACCAAATTGTGCCATGTTCCTGCCGGAATGAAAATGGCAGAGTTCGCACGAACGTCACGTTGGTAGATCAGATTGTTCTGGGCGTTACCCATCATGACTATGCCTTGTCCCTGTTCCAAGCGCAGGAACTGATCCAAGTTGCCATGCATCTCCAGGCCGATCTCTCCGTTCGGAGGAATGCACATCAGCGTTAGCTGTAAATGGCTACCCGTCCAAATCGCCCTTCGGAAGAAAGGATTTTCCAGGGTGGCTTCTTCGATATCCACCACATAAGGATTGGGGCCGAAATCCTCTCCGATGGTGTGGCAGCGTGTGTTCACGCAAGGCGAGGCACACGAGGCACACGGATTATCGTTCGGACAGGGTGGCGGACATGGGCGGCAGCAAGGACAACCATATTGGTAATACCACATAATGTTTCCTTTCTAACAGCCGCAAACTGCCCAGAGATTTGTGCGGCTTTGGCCTCACTACTCCCTGATGTTATCATATGTTGCGTTTGCGTGGATGTGAAAAGTACACTCCGACACTGGTAAAGCGGCTATATAGGAGATTTGAACTCCTGACCTCAACAATAAACTCAAGTAGAGCACAGCTAAGCTAGGGCGAGAGAGCATTGTAATAACCGCGAAAGATGCGAAAAACAGATACAGGTTTTTCACGGGGAATCGAAACCGTCGGCATACTTCGCCCGAAGCGCCGCGACATTCTCGCTATCCAGATATTCGTCATACGTTTCCTGTTGATCTATCACGCCGCCGGGGAGGAACTCCACAATGCGGTTCGCTACAGTCTGAATGCACTCACGATCCTGCGTGGCGAAAAACATGCTGCCGGCAAATTCCGTCATTCCACGGTTTAGCGCGGTGATGGCCTCCAGATCCAGGTGATTTGTTGGTTCGTCCAGGATCAACACATTTGCGCCGGAGAGCATCAATTTTGCGAGCATACAACGCACGCGTTCACCGCCGGAAAGCACCTTCGCAATTTTCAAAGCATCATCCCCGGAGAAAAGCATGCGCCCCAACCAGCCGCGGATGTCCGCTTCATACTGTTCATTGGTAAACTGGCGAAGCCAATTGATCAGGGAGAACTCCACTCCGTCAAAGAACGCGTTGTTGTCCTTGGGAAAATACGCCTGCTTGGTTGTGGCGCCCCACTTGATGAAGCCTTCGTCCGGCGCCAATTCTCCCGTGAGAATCTGGAAAAAAGTGGTCCTTGCCAGCTCATCCGCGCCAACAAACGCGACCTTATCGCCCGGCGCAAAGAGGAAGCTTACGTTGCTTAAGACTTTTCGGCCACCCACGCTTTTGGATACGTTGTCCACCCTGAGCAGATCATTGCCGATTTCACGTTCGGGCTTAAAATGCACAAAAGGATAGCGGCGGGAGGAAGGGGCAAAGTTATCAAGCGCCAAGTTGTCAAGCAGCTTTTTCCGGCTTGTCGCTTGCTTGCTCTTGGATGCGTTCGCGCTGAAACGCTGGATGAATTCCTGCAGCTCTTTTGCCTTTTGCTCGGCCTTCTTATTCTGTTCCTTTTGCTGGCGGGTGGCCATTTGCGTGTACTCATACCAGAAATCATAGTTGCCGACATACATGGTCAGCTTCCCGAAATCAATATCGGCGGTGTGCGTACACACTTTGTTCAGAAAATGCCTGTCATGGGAAACGATAATGACTGTGTTTGAAAAATTCAGCAAAAAATTCTCCAGCCACCGGATGGACTGTATATCCAGATAGTTCGTAGGCTCATCCAGCAGCAGGATTTCCGGGTTGCCAAACAACGCTTGCGCCAGAAGCACCTTTACTTTCTGACTGCCGTCTAAGCCCGCCATCGGCGTTTCGCTGAGCGTCAGATCAAAACCCAGGCCGCTGAGCAGCATCTGCGCGTCCGACTCGGCGTTCCAGCCGTTCAAGTCCGCAAACTCACCTTCCAGATCCGCGCTTCGAAGGCCGTCTTCCTCTGTAAAATCCGGCTTCGCATACAAAGCCTCTTTTTCTTTCATGATATCGTATAGGCGCGTATGCCCCATGATCACGGTTTCCAGCACCGTATACGAATCATAGGCAAAGCGATCCTGCTTCAGCACAGCCATCCGTTCACCGGGGGTAATATGAACAAAACCGGCGCTGGGCTCCAGTTCGCCAGACAGAATTTTTAGAAAGCTGGATTTCCCGGTGCCGTTGGCGCCGATCAAGCCATAGCAGTTTCCGGATGTAAACTTGACGCTTACGTCTTTAAAAAGTGGTTTGCCATTAAAGTTTAGGGTAAGGTTTTCTGTGCTGATCATCGTTGCCTCTCCTGTCTTTTAGGATATAAACAAGGTCATCTACGGGCCCCCTGCTGTGATGCCTCACCACGGCGACGGTTTGTGGGTGATATCGGCAGCGCTGATTGCTGTCGGCTCCGTCTCAAGCCTCTTCCTATTTTACGCTGTTGAAGAAGCACTTCAACTCGGCTTTCGTCTCGGGCGAAAGGCTGTGCCAGCGGATGCCCTGGATCGCGCCTTCCAGCCCTTGCAGCATACTCAGGCACGCGCCGGGGTCTGAAGTGGCGCGCACCCGGAGGAACGCCTCTCGGCTTCCGATTTTCCGAAGCATCTCCGGGGTTGTGATACCGGCGTCTTGGAGCTTTTTCGCGTTAACGGTGCTGATGTTGGGCAGATCGGTGAGGGATGCCATGGCGATACCTCCTCGTTTAGATGCCTTGCTTTGCGACAAGGTGTTATTGCGCTGTGTAGTCTGGCCGTTAAGCACCGAGTAGCCCGAGAATATCCTTTTGCGTTTCCTGCACGCGTTCGGCGATGAACCGCGAAAATGGCGTGTCGTCTGTGTGCGACTTTTCAAGCAGCGCGAAGTACTCGGCACGCAAGATCGGCGGGATGATGGCCAGCGAGCCACTGCGAATCAGGCACAGGTTCATCAGTAGTCGCGCCACGCGGCCATTGCCGTTGACGAATGGGTGGATAAAAACGAATCGCTTGTGGGCTTGTGCGGCGAATAGGGCAGGGTGCACGGATGATTCGTTTTCAGCCAACCAACGGATAAATGCGCACATTTCGTCCGGCACTTTTTCTGGAGAGGGGACAGGGTGCTTTGATCCCGTGATGAACACGCGCTCCTGGCGGTACTGGCCAGCTTTGGCCTCGTCAATTAGCACGTAAAACAGGCGATGGAGATTCAGGATGTCTGCCTCCGTGATCGGATGCGCGGTGTCGGTCAGGTTCCACATGGTATCGTAGGCACGCGCATGGCCGGACGCTTCGTAATAGTCGCGGATGGGCTTTCCGCCCACCGTCAGTCCGTCCTCTAGCAGCACCTTTGTCTCGCTCTCGGTGAGGCTGTTACCCTCCAGCGCGTTGCTCGACCAGGTTAGCACGATACGGTAATAAGCGCGTAGCTGGGATAGCGGCGGCTCCTGCATTGGGCGGTGGATGTCGATCTTTTGTTTGTTCGTGTTCATGCGATTGAGAAGATCAATCATGCGTCCAGCCCTTTCCCTGCGACTTTGCCATGTTTTGTTGCGTGAAGAATATGCGAACAATCAATGCGTATATATAACAATATTTCA
>JAVBOX010000163.1:0-27891 GCA_031550095.1 Eubacteriales bacterium | reverse complement strand
GATGAAACCATTATTGCCGTATGGATGTCAGATTATACGAATGGTTATGTCATACGCACCATTTCTTTTCGCAATCGATGCAAAATCCGCTTTTCCAGCCTTGAGATATAGCTTTGTGAAATCCCAAGCGCATCCGCCACCTCCTTTTGCGTGCGTCCCTGGCCGCCTTCCAGGCCAAAGCGCAGGCGCATGATGCGCTGTTCACGGCCGGGAAGACGCCCAAGGGCCGTGAGCAGAAGCTGCCGTTCCACATCCTCCTCGATGACCCGGTAGACCATATCGTCGTCTGTGCCCAGCACATCCGACAGGAGCAGCTCATTGCCGTCCCAGTCTGTATTGAGGGGCTCATCCAAGGAGACCTCCTGACGTAGGCGGCTGTTTCGGCGCAAAAACATGAGGATTTCATTTTCAATGCATCGGGAGGCGTAGGTGGCCAGCTTGATTTTCTTCTGCGGATCAAATGTGTTCACCGCCTTGATCAGCCCAATCGTGCCGATGGAGATCAAGTCCTCTACGCCAATGCCGGTATTTTCGAATTTGCGGGCAATATACGCCACCAACCGCAGATTATGCTCAATGAGAATTGTGCGCACCCGGCCATCGTCGTTCTTTAGATCCTGCACCAGCCGTTCCTCCTCTTCCCGCGTGAGCGGCGCAGGCAGCACATCCGCTCCACCGATGTAATGCACCCTCCCGGGCAAGAGACGCGCCAAAAGGCGCGAAAGCCTGTCTTTAAGCTTGAATAGAAAACTCATGAAGCCATCCTTTCCCCATAAAAAGCGCTGGGCACCAACGCTGTTTCCAGAAACCCCGCAGGCGCCAACGCCACCACGCCATCAACCCGCGACCCATTGACGGTCAGCTCGTCCGGATAGAAGCAGGGCATGAGCTCAGCCCCCGTAACCGTCCGGATGTAGAGCATATGCCCCTCTCCCGGCTCGAATAGGCAGTCCGGCACAAAAACCACGCCAAGGCCGCTGACTGGATCCATGGCCTGGTTGCCTGTATCCACAATCGCTTCTATTGTGTGAGCAAAAAAACCTCGGCGAATGTAGAGCGTCACCCTCTCCGGAGGGGAGGTGCGCCGCCTGCGCACCATGGCCATCCCCGCCATGCCCGTGGCGATTCCCGCCGTCGCCATGGAGAGACCCATCGCAACAGCGCCTCCCAGCACCGCCGCGCCAATCCAGAGGACACCTGCCGCCTTCAGCCGATCCAAGTGGGAAATCTGCCCCAGCGCAATCCACACCATCAGCAGGGAAGCAATTCCTTGGAACAAAACCGACCGAAGTATGCCTCCCGTCATGGCCGCCAGCAGCGCCCACCCGGCGCCAGCCATTGCCCCCGCCAAAATCCGTAAGGGTTTGGCATGCCCTCCCCTCCAGGCCGATGCCAACCAAAGGAGCCCCGCATCCAGACATGCATTCTGCAAAACATAAGTCTCCACATAGCAAACAGCCATCGCAAGCCCTCCTTTGCAACCAGTATAGGTTTGGGGTCCCGCCATGGCTGTTGAATTGTGCCGCAAAAAAACAGGGTCGTTCGACGGAATGCGGAGGCAGGCAACCTGCTTCACGCCTTGATAAAGCCCTATGCGAATCTTCTTCTCCCATAGATAATATATCGAAATATAAACTTCAACAGATTGTATTGACAATATAAACCAACTACTATATACTTACTTTGTGGATTTCCTTTTTGACTTTATAGGAGATCTTATTGTCTGTCTCCCCTAAATCATTTTTTTCCCGCAAAAGATACCTGAACCCGAGAAAATAGGGGATTTCAACCCCGATAAAAATGTGTTTTATGTCAAAAGGGAGAACATAAAACAGACTTTTAGTCTGTAATAATAGAATTATGGTCGGTTTTGTGAAAAGAATAGGCTGTCAAATAGATCCTCTATATTGCCAGACCCAGAGAGATTAGAAAGTTGTTTCATGTCGAATAAAAGGCGGCATAACAAAACCTCCACGCGATTCCTGAAAAAGGATGCGGGAGGCTTTAGAGGCTGAAATGCTTTACCGCTTTAAACGCTACTGATACCAATTTGTGCCAGGGCTTGCGCGAATTGGCATGCGCGAGCTACTCAGCGATGATCGTATCGCAATGGGCACCGGAAAGCCTGTGCCCTACAATGCGCTGGTATTCCGTGGAATCATACCACTTCCTTAGCGATTCCTTGTCGGGAAACTCAATCAATACGAGCCGGGAATAATCCCATTTCCCTTCCAAGACTTCCGGATTGTTATCGACGGCAAGGTATCTGCCATTGAACTTTTCAAAAACGCCATCGACATTTTCCAAATACTTCCGGTACTCATTTTCATCGTGTAGCTTGATGTTGGCAATAAAATACGCGCCCATATGCCGCTTTCTCCTTTGATATAAATTTCCAAAGAGCGTTCGGATCACAACACGATGCTTGCACCGCTGGACCGCGCACGGGCCGGTAGTGGGAAACGCCACGGGTGGGTGGCGGCGGACGCGGGTTCCGAAAGCGAGAAAACTATCCTAAGATACCAAGCGCGAATCTTAAGGGGGCTGCCCCGCCAGCTTTTTCGCTAGCAAGACAGCCCCATGATTCATGCATTCAGTTTGCTTCCCAATCGGCAAAACCCCTTCACAGGAATCAGCGGTCTTTTAGCCGTGTTCTCAGCCCAATCCCTCATCTTCCGCTTCCTCCGTCTCAGCGGGTTCGGACTCCTCCACAAACAGAAGGCGCAACGTATCCACGCCCGCTACACCGTCCGCCTTTAGCTCATGATCCTTTTGAAAGCGGACGACAGCGGCGCGGGTCTTTCTGCCATACACATGATCCGCCTTGCTCGTCATATAGCCACGCTCTATGAGGGCCGTCTGCAGCGCGAACACATCCATGCCTTCCTTGCCAAGGGACAAATCCCGCTCAAATCCCGGCGGGAACTCAACGCTCGCCTTGAAGAACAATGGGATTTCAATGCCCAGCGCTTCTTTGAGCTTTTCCAGGGTTTCCGGCCCTACGATGCCGTCCTCCCGCAGCTCCTGCTGTTTCTGGAATCTGGCGATGGCCTGCCGTGTCCGGGGGCCATAGACGCCATCCACTCGGCCAATCTTCAGGCCGTTGGCATTGAGCTGCTCCTGAAGCGCCCGGACATCCGGGCCTTCCATCCACAGCTTCAGCTGGCGCTGGGTACCCTCGTCCACCTCAGGCATGGCCTCCACTGGGGGAGGTTGATCAATAATACTCACCTGCCCATCATCAACCGTTTCAAGCACGGGGACGAATGTGGGCACGTCCTCTACTTTAGGCAGGGTCATCTCAGACTCATCCGGCTTTCCGGGCACTTCCGGCTCATTGGGAATCATTTTCATTTCAGTATTGAAGATAACCAAAGCGTTGTCCGGAACAGGCGTAGGCGTAAGCTCGGGAGTCGGCTCCGGCGTGGGCTCGGGAGTCGGCTCGGGAGTCGGCTCCGGCGTGGGTTCCGGCGTAGGCTCTGGCGTGGGTTCCGGCGTAGCTTCCGGGGTTGGCGTGGCTTCCGGCACGCCTTCTCTCATGGATTCCGGATCCACATACCATTTCCCATCCTCCAGGCACATTTGGGCGGTGTACTGGAGTTCCTCCTGGGCCTTCGTGGCATTGTTCTTGGTGACCATCCCAATCAGTTCTACCTTGGCGGTATCGCCTTTTTCAGAATAGGCCATGGGAACGGCTGAAACAAGCCAGCTATCCAGAATCCAACCACTATGGTTCCAGTGCAGCTGCCGGTATGGGCTCATCTGCTCATTCCGCCAAGCCGGGGAAGAATACCGCGCCATTCCTTCGAAATCCTGCTGTTGCCAGAATTCCAGATAGTTCAAAAGGGCTTCCTCCGGCGTGTCGGATCCTTCAGGAAGAGGCGTTGGAATGGGACTGGGGGTAGGCGTCGGCTTAAGCGTTGGCTTTGGCGAAGGCGTTGCGGTGGGCTTTGGCTTTGGATAGAGGATGGCAAAACGCACCCCGCCCTCAGCGTCCCGGGGTTGGTTTTCTTCCCGGAGGATGAATTCGTTGGCGCCTTCCTGGAGAGTGATCTCAAATTCTCCTAAGAACTGGCCTGTCCTATCCCCCTTGGTTTCCTTGGCCGTCTCTGCGGCGATAGGCGCTTGCCAAACGCCCCGGTTTTTTTGATGCAGGGAGTAGGTTACTCCCTCCTCACCAAAGAAGCGAAGGGCAAGGGTCTTCTCATCCGTCTGTTCGGGAACGTCAATGGTTCCATAAGGAGACGCGGGCCCAGCCGCCTGGGCCAACGCGGCGCCTGAAAAAAGCATGCACAGGGCCAGAAACAACCCCAACCCATTTCGTAACCGTTTCATTTGCTTGCTCCTCCCTTACCGCTTCGGAGGTCTGCGCAGGTAGGCTGGCACATCGTTGCCCACATTTCCCTTTTCAGGGGCCGGTTCCGGCGCCGGAGCCCGCTCATATCTGGCCTCTTCCTCCCGGTACGCCGGCCGCGCACTGGAAGGCGCCGGGGCACGGCTATTCACAAAGGAGGGAATGTCCGGCTCGTCCATCCGCAGGCGGGACTGATCCACATGGGCAGCCGCGGGAACGCTTGAGGCGCCGGACCGCCAGCTAGGGGTATAGCCGCTGCCATAGCCGGATTGCTCAGCGCCATAGGCCCGTTCCCGTTCCCTCTCATGGGGCTTTTTCACAGGTTCGCGGGGCGGGAAGGGCGTCTTTTCAAAGCCCGTGGCGATGACGGTAATGCGAACCTCATCCTCCAGGGATTCGTCAATGCCCGCGCCGAAAATGATGTTCGCCTCATTATCCGCCGCCTGAATGATCAGCTGGGCGGCCTCATTGATCTCCACGATAGACATGTTCCTGCCGCCTGTAACATTCATCAGCACGGCCCTTGCCCCATCGATGGATGTCTCCAGCATTGGGCTGGACACGGCGTTCTTGGCCGCCTCCACCATGCTGTTCTCTCCGCGGCCTACGCCGATGCCCATATGGGCCATGCCGCCGGACTCCATGACGGTCTTTACGTCCGCAAAGTCCAGGTTGATCAGCGCGGGCACGGCAATCAGGTCAGAGATACCTTGAATGCCCTGGCGGAGCACATCGTCGGCGATGTTGAACGCCTCCATCATGGTGGTTCCCTTGGTTACCACCTGCAGGAGCCGGTCATTGGGAATCACCACGAGGGTGTCCACCCGGAGCATCAAATCCTGGATGCCGCCTTCGGCATTTTTCATCCGCTGCTTTCCTTCAAACATAAAAGGCTTGGTCACCACGCCGATGGTCAGACAGCCCAGGTCCCGGGCAATTTCCGCCACGACAGGCGCCGCGCCTGTCCCGGTGCCGCCCCCCATGCCGGCGGTTACAAACACCAGGTCGGAGCCCTTTAGGATTTGGGAAATCTCCTCGCGGCTTTCTTCCGCTGCCCGCCGGCCAATATCAGGGATGGCGCCAGCGCCCAGGCCTTTGGTCAACTTCTCACCGATCTGCAACCGCGTGCCTGCCAGGGACATGGAGAGCGCTTGCTTATCGGTATTGACGGAGATGAACTCGACTCCCCTCAATCCTTCTTCGACCATGCGATTGACTGCGTTGCCTCCGGCGCCTCCGCATCCAACCACTTTTATCGAAGCATAGCTGCTCTGTTCCACTTCAAATTCCAGCATGGTCATCCCCCTTATAGTATCTACGGGCATCCGGCTCGCCCGCTACTTGAACAAACCCTTTAGTTTATCAAAAAGCCCGCCGCTGTCCGCCTGCTGCTCAATGGTCTCAAATACCAGATCCATCAGCCCTAAGGCGCTTGAATAGACGGGGCTGTTGAGCTTCGCGGCTTTCGGCGAAGGGGCGCGAATGGGGCGCTCCATCTGGGCGGAAAGGTATTCCCTGCCGCCGCGCATCATCGCAAGCCCGCCGCCGGTTAAATATACATTGGACCAACTGCCGAGCCGAACGCCGCTATGGTTGATTTCCTCGCGAATCTGTTCGGCTATTTCATCCACCCGGGGTTCCAGAACCTTGCCCACATCGTCCCGGGAAAAGCTCATGGACTTGCCGTTTTCGCCGATGATGCTGATATTATCGCCTCCCGGCATGCCGAAAATGTAGCTTCGTTTCACTTGCTCCGCCAAAGCCATCGACAGCTCAAGGCCATATGTCAGATCAACGGTTATATGGGCGCCGCCAATGGGCACGATCTTGTGGAAAACGAGGGCGTCCCCTTCCACCGCCATAATCTCGGTGTTCAAATAACCGACATCCAGCAGAACCGCCGTCCGGTCCCGGTCTTCCGGGGGAAGGAAAAGCAACGCCTCCCCCATGGGAGAGGAGAAAAAGCCCGCCACTTCGATGTTCATGCTCTGCATGCGGCGGTTGATATCATTGAGGAAGAATTCATCCGCGACGATAAAGGAGACAAAAGTCTTCAGGGCGGAGCCCTTGATGCCCACAGGCTCCATGGTCTTTTTGCCCTCGTCAATCATAAACCACGCAGGCGAACGGTGGATGATCACGCCGCGGACGGGCTGAATTTCCTGATCCGCTTGGGCAAAGATCCGCTCCACATCCGCCGGCGTCACATGGGGATCCACCCCTTGGAGCTGAAGCGTAGTTTCGGTAACATAGACCCGGCAGAACTCGCCGGGCACCCCCACATGGATATCATGCACACGCCGGCCCGATTGGGTTTCGGCTTCCTGTATTGAACCGCGGATCGCGTCATTGACTCTTTCAGGCGTGTTCCAGTATCCGTCCGTATAGCCGTCGTAGGGGACAACACCGGCGCCGATGATGTCGCACCGATGGTAGCCCCCGCTCTCAGCGACGAGCGTGACGACCTTGGACGTCCCGAAGTCAATGGCAACCGCCATACTCTTCATATTGCTTCCCCCTGTCGGATGGGTTTCCCAAAAACCCGATCTGCCAAAAAAGCATAAACGAAACAAACAGCCCAATTTACCATTGTTATTGTACCCTTTCATGTCGACAAATGCAAGAAAGGATTGCGTCTTTCGCCCCGAAAAAGGGGATATTCTTTTTTATAGCGCCAACGTCGCTATAAAAAAGACCGACCGATGGTTCGCGGGTGAAAGAACGCGCAGCCGGCGATCATACCAGTGGCCGGAAATCAGCGGCTTCCCCGGAGGAAACATCCAAAACCGCGCCGCGAAATTCTTCCGTTCCCTCAAGGCGAGCAATGACAGCCCGGGAGAGGGCAATTTTTTCGCCAATGTCCTCGGCGTCCCCAAGCACAATCTGCAGCCCATTTTCCATAATCAGATACAGGTTGTCCAGCACGGCAACGTTCAATTCCGCCACCTCAATGGTAATCCCCTGCCTGTCCAACTCCGAAAGAACCGTTCGAATGCTGTCAAACTGCCCAGCGTCACCCAGGTTGATGACGGATCCGGCCCGAGCGGCAACCACATTTGCCCCTGTAATCACAGGCACCTGAAGGCTGATGTCGATCTGCGGGGTCTCCGACAGGACCATGCCATTCTCCCCCAGCATATAGAGCATACCCATCCAGGTCAGGGTCGCGTGGGGGGAATGCTCTTTCACCGTAATGATCAGATGATCCGGAAGATCCCGCCACATGCCCACATATTCAAGGTAGCGGTTGCTGTTGATTCCGTCGCGGATTTTAACGCTGTCAATGGCCAGTATGCTGTCTCCAAAGGAGAGGCCGGCGGATTTGACCACCTCTTCGGTGGAGCAATACCGGTTGCCCTCAACGGTAATTTTTTTGATGATAAACACCCTGTTGCCCACCACCAGCACGGAGACCGTCAAAATGGCGAGTAACATGACCAACCCGATGGCGCCGGGCTGATTATTCTTTTTTTTGCGGGGCGAAACGGACATAGGTTCATCCTTTCGCGTTGACAATCAAGGCGCTGAGCGCGGGATATTTTGTACAGAATTCTCCATTTCGATGCCAATTCCTGCTTTACCCCGCGTTCTACCTTTTCCACAATCTGCGAAATCTGTCACTTTCTAGCAACTAAGTATATACATTATACATATGTTATGCAATAGCTTTTATCTGCAACGCGAAAATTGTTACACTTCCCGGCGAACGATGGACGCTCCCAAAGCTTGAAGCTGCTCCTCATAGCGGACATAACCCCTGTCGATCAGCTCCACCTGATCCACCTCGGTGACGCCTTCCGCGCAAAGCCCCGCCAGCACCAGCGCCGCCCCACCCCGAAGGTCATGGGCTGAAACGTTGGCCCCATGAAGCCGCGAAACGCCCCGTATCACGGCAACCCGGCCGCTTACCAAAATATCGGCTCCCATCCGGGTAAAATCCGGCACGTGGGTGAACCGGTTTTCAAACACATTTTCGCAGATCACCGAGCTGCCGCTTGCCACCGTGGCCAGGGCCATGGTCTGGGCCTGCATATCGGTGGGAAAGCCTGGATGGGGTGATGTTTCCATTCGGGCGAAGGCTTTTAGGCGCTTCGGCCCAATCAAATCGATTCGCGACCCCGATTCCTCCACCCTACAGCCCATCTCCCGAAGCTTCGCGACCACCGCCACCATGTCCTGAGGCTGTGTGTCCAGCACGGCAATTTCCCCGCCGGTAATGGCGCCGGCGGCCAGAAGCGTCGCCGCCACAATCCGGTCCGACATGGGCCGATAAGCCGTGCCCCGAAGCCGTTTAACGCCTTCCACCACGATGGTCTGGGACCCGGCGCCTGTCACCTTGCCGCCCATGGCGTTGATAAAACCCTGCAAATCGATGATTTCAGGTTCTCTGGCCGCGTTATGGATCACAGTCCGGCCAGGAATCAGGACCGCCGCCATCATGACGTTCTCCGTAGCGCCAACGCTGGGATAGTCAAAATGAACAACGCCGCCGTGCATTCCGCTGCCATCGCACACGATCTGCCCATTTTGCTCGCTGATCTTAACGCCGAGGGCGCTCAGGCCGCGAAGGTGCAGGTCAATGGGCCGCAGACCAATGTCGCAGCCTCCAGGGTATGTAACGGTCGCCCTCCGGATACGGCCCAGCATAGGCCCCATCAGAAAGATCGACGAGCGAAGCTTTTTTGCCAGCTGATCGGGCAATGCCTCGCCCATAAGCCCGCTCGGGTCCACGGTCACGTCCTCCCAGCTCCGGGAAGCGCTGCAACCCAGCATGCGCAGGATGCCCAGCATGTGCTCCACATCGGTGATGTCCGGCGCACCAAGAATGGTCACTGGGTCATCCGCCAGCAGCGCGGCCGCTAAAATTGGCAGCGCGGCATTTTTCGCGCACCCCACATGGGTCTCCCCCATGAGGCGTCGCCCTCCCTCGACCCGGAGAATCTGCATGCGCGTCACCTCCCCACATCAGCGTATGCCGATGCCGGGGAGAGGTGAAAAATGTGCGAAAAGACAGTTTCTTTTCAACGATCGTCGCAGCGTGACCAAATCGTGGAATTTGTGAAAATTTCAAAGGCGCGTTTTGAGGATATGAAAAAGAAACGGATCACCGATATCCGGGGCGGCAAGAACGATTAAGCGCCAATTTTCACACTGCCGGTGAGTTATCTTGACAAAACCCCTTTGCCAGTTTAGAATAAATAAAAATTCGGCTCGCAAACAAAGGAGGGTTCGGCATGCGTTATCAATTGTCTCTGGCTATGGGCATGCCGATGTGCGGAACGATGCGTTCCGCGCCGCCTTGCGCGTAGCGAAAGCCGAATGATCGGCAAAGGGTCATGATGCCCTGTTTCGTGAGACGCGAAGCAGGGCGTTTTGCATAGGCCGAAAATTTTAGGCATTCATACAAGAAGGAGATGGTTTATATGGATCAACGGTATGGCTTCAACACCCGGCAAGTTCGAGCGGGTTTTACCCCTGAAAACACCACCGGCGCGTTCGCGGTGCCCATTTTTCAGACAGCCGGATATCAGTTTGAGGATGTGGACGACGCGGTTGCCCAGTTCGAGCTGAAAAAGCCAGGCAACATCTACAGCCGCATCAAAAACCCCACCGTGACCGCCCTGGAGGATCGGATCACCGCCCTGGAAGGGGGCGTGGGCACGGTCTGCTTCGCCTCCGGCATGGCGGCCATTGTGGCGGTCATTCAAAATCTGGCGGAAACGGGCAGCGAAGTTATCGCCATGTCCAAAATATACGGGGGGTCGTTTACGCTGCTGTTTGGACGGTTTGAAAGGCGGTATGGCATCAAGGTGCGCCAGGTAGACATCGAAGACCTGGATGCCGTAAAATCCGCCATCAACGGGAAGACCCGCTGCGTATATCTGGAAACCCTGGGCAATCCCCTCATCAATGTCCCGGACTTTGAGGCCATCGCGAAAATCGCCCATGAGGCTGGCCTGCCCGTCGTCGCGGACAACACCTTCGGCACCCCCTATCTCTTCGACGCGAAAAAACATGGCATGGATTTCACCGTTCATTCCCTGACCAAGTACCTGGGCGGCCACGGCAACAGCATTGGCGGCAGCGTCACCGATCTGGGAACCTTCTCCTTCAAAAATAATGCCCGCTTCGCCGAGTTCAACGAGCCGGACGCCTCTTATCACGGCCTGACCTACGCGGACCTTGGCAACGCGGGTTACATCGCCAAACTGCGGGCCGGTTTTCTCCGGGATACTGGAGGGTGCCTCTCTCCCTTCAACGCGTTTTTGTTCCTGCAGGGTGTGGAAACCCTGAGCCTCCGGATGGAGCGCCATTGCCAAAACACGCAAAAGATCGCGGAGTGGCTCAAAAACCGGCCTGAAGCCGACTGGGTAAACTATCCGGGGCTTCCCGGCGATCCCTTCTATGACCGGGCGCGGAAGTACTTCCCCAAAGGCGCGGGCGGCATCTTCACCTTCGGCATCCAGGGTGGCATGGCCGCAGGCCGAAAGTTTATTGAGGCACTGAAATTGTTCTCCTTTGTGGCCAATGTATCGGACGTCCGATCCATGGTGGTTCACCCGGCCAGCACCACCCACTCCCAGCTATCCGAGGCGGAGATGCGCCTTTCCGGCATCCTGCCGGAGATGATTCGGGTGTCCGTGGGCATTGAGGATGCGGAGGATCTCATCGCGGATCTGGAGCAAGCCCTCAAGGCGTCCGCCCGCTGACGGTTGCCGTCATGATGATTCGGGATATCTTCAGTCAAAAGTCCATCACGTTCAGCCTGGAAATTTTCCCGCCTAAGCCGGGCGGGGATTGGGTCGCCATGGAGGCCGTCGTCCGCGAGATGACGGCCCTGGCCCCTGATTTCATCAGCGTCACCTATGGGGCGGGAGGCGGCGCCTCCAAGTCCACCCTGGAGATCGCGGACGCCGTTCAATCCCTGGGTGTTACGGCCCTAGCCCACTTGACATGCGTTTCATCCACCAAGGCTCAGATCCAGTGCGCCTTGGCCGCCCTGAGGGAAAAGGGCATTGAAAACATCCTGGCCCTTCGGGGCGATATTCCCGCAGGCTTCGCCTTTCCCGGCGACGGGCACTACCGCTACGCCAGCGAATTGGTGGAGGACATCCATGGGCAGGGCGGCTTTTTTATCGGCGCGGCCTGCTATCCGGAAGGCCACATCGAATCGGAAAACCGAATGAAGGACATCCAATTCGTGAAGAAAAAGGTGGAGGCGGGCTGCGATTTCCTCACCACCCAGATGTTCTTCGACAACGACATCCTCTATCGCTTTCTATACAGGCTCCTGCTTCAGAATGTCCGGGTTCCGGTGCTGGCCGGCATTATGCCGGTAACCAGCCAACGCCAGATCAAACGGATTCTGGCCACCAGCGGCACCGTGCTGCCCCCCCGGTTTCTGGCCATCCTGGACCGGTTTGGCGAAGATCCCCCGTCCATGAGGCAAGCGGGAGTCGCCTATGCCACCGAGCAGATCATCGACCTGATCGCCAACGGGGTAAACCATATTCATCTATATACAATGAACAAACCGGCCATCGCGGCGGAGATCCTGTCAAACCTTTCCGCCATTCTCGGCAGATGAACCCTTCCGCGCGGGAAGCGCTGCGCTACTTACGGGCCAAACCGGGAGATTCCGCGGCTCAAGCGCTTGTGGAGGAAGGCTTTGCCGCTTTGAAGGCGGCGGAGCCAAGGCATGTGTGGCGTACATTTTCGAAAGAGTTCATCCTTCAAGCTTTTCAGAGCAAAGCCCTGGATAACCATCTTGAGGGTTGTGAGGAGGCCGCTCTTCTGGCCGCCACGCTGGGAGTGGATGCCGACCGCCTGATCCGTCGGGCTGAAGCCACGAACATTGTCCGGGCCACCGCGCTTCACGCCTGCGCCGCCGCCAAAATCGAGGCCTACGTTAACGCGGCGCAAGCCCAAATTGAAGGGGCAGGGTGGACCCGATTCTCCCCCGGTTATGGGGATTTTCCCTTGTCCGCTCAAAAGACGCTGCTCGCGTTGCTGGATGCCGAAAAGCGCATCGGCCTTTACATCACCCAAGCGGGCATGCTGGTGCCCATGAAATCCGTTACCGCTGTGTTGGGCCTTGGGAAGGCCATGGAAGGTCGCGCGGAGGGAAAGCGCGGCCAATGCGAGAAGGCGGATTGCGCCTTTCGCGGAGAATGCGCGGGAACCTGACCACAGGATAACCGCGCGACATGTCCGAAAGGAGAGACGCCATGCGCCTTTTAGATATCCTTGGAAACCGGCCCTTGTTTCTGGATGGAGCCATGGGAACCATGCTGCAGCGGGTGGGGCTGCCCCTGGGCATGGCGCCGGATCTGATGACGGCCCACGCGCCTGAAAAGGTACGGGCCATTCACCGGGCCTATCTGGAGGCCGGCGCTCATCTGGTTAAGGCCAACACCTTTGGCTGCAACCGGCTCAAGCTTGCCGAAAGCGGCCATGATGTCTCGGAGCTGGCGGGCCAGGCCGTGGCGCTGGCCAGGTCCGCGTCGGATACGCCCCATCTGGTGGCCATGGACATCGGGCCATGCGGAAAGCTCCTCTCCCCCCTGGGTGATTTGGATTTCGAGGAAGCTGTGGACGTCTTTGGAGAGGCGGCATTGGCCGGGGCCAAGGCCGGGGCGGACTGTGTTCTCATTGAGACCATGAGCGACGCCTATGAGCTTAAGGCGGCGGTTTTAGGGGCCAAGAAGGTGGGCTTGCCAGTGCTGGCCACCGTGACGGTGGATGCCCGGGGCAAGCTGCTCACCGGCGCGGATATGGCCACCATCGCGGCGCTGTTGGAATGTCTCCGGGTGGACGCCATGGGGCTTAACTGCGGCCTCGGCGCGGAGGCAATGCTGGAAAGCCTGGAGGCCCTTCGCGCCTGCACGGGCCTCCCGCTGATCATCGGGCCAAACGCGGGGCTCCCCAGGCAAGAGGGAAACCGTACCGTCTTTGATGAGACGCCGGAAGCCTTCGGGAAGGCGCTGGAAAGGGCGGCGGACATGGGCGCTTGCGCCTTTGGCGGCTGCTGCGGCACCACGCCGGATCATATCGCCGCCATGGTTCATCGCTTGCGGGGGAAATTTTTGCAAAAAAATACGCCCGTTCCCCGAACGGTGGTTTCCTCCGGAAGCAAGGCAGTGATCCTGGGCGGAACCCCCATTCTCATCGGCGAGCGGATTAACCCCACAGGAAAACCCCCCATGAAAAAGGCGCTCCAGGAAGGGGACATGGGCTGGATGCTCCGGGAGGCGGTGCGCCAGCAGGAAGCGGGCGCGGACATGCTCGATATCAATGTTGGGCTTCCCGGCATTGACGAAGCCCAGTGGCTCGCCCGCTTGGTGGCCGCCGTTCAGTCCGTCAGCGACTTGCCCCTCCAGCTGGACACGGCAAATCCAGAAGCTCTTTCAAGCGCCATGCGCCGCTATAATGGCAAGCCAATGATCAACTCCGTCAACGGCAAGGTGGAAAGCATGGAGGCCGTGTTCCCCCTGGTGGCCCAGTATGGCGGCGTGGTGGTGGCGCTTACCCTGGACGAGGCGGGCATCCCCGCCACGGCGGAAGGCCGTGTTGCCATCGCAAAGCGAATCATCGAGGCGGCGGCCGCCTACGGCATCCATCAGCGGGATATCGTCGTTGATCCCCTGACCATGGCCATCTCCGCGGAGCCGGATGCGGCGGCCGTGGCGCTGACCGCTTTGGAGCGAATCCGCCAAGAGCTGGGCGTCCATACCGTGCTGGGGGTTTCCAATATCTCCTTCGGCCTGCCCAGGCGGGACGCTATGAACGCGGCGTTTTACACCCTAGCTGCGGGGGCGGGGCTTTCCGCCGCCATCCTGAGCCCCTTTGCGCCGGAGATGATGCGGGCGGTGCGCTCCGTCCGCGCACTGCTGAAGGGGGACCCGGGCTGTGCCGCGTACATCGAGGCCATGAAGGACGATATCCCCCAAACGCAGGCGGCAGGCGCATCCGCCCAAACGCTGCGGCAAGCCGTGGAGAAAGGCTTGGCGAGAGAAGCCCAGGCCCAGGCCCGGGCCCTGGTGGAGCGCGTGCCTCCCCTGGAAGTTATCGAAGCCGAATTGATTCCGGCGTTGAATGCGGTGGGCGACGATTTCGCCTCTGGAAAGGCGTTTCTGCCCCAGCTACTCATGAGCGCCGAGGCCGCCAAAGCCGCGTTCGAAGCGCTCAGAGCCAAGATGCCCGCCAACGAGAAAGGCGGCCGAGGCGCCGTCGTCATCGCCACGGTCCACGGGGACATTCACGACATTGGCAAGAACATCGCCAAGGCTCTGCTCGAAAATTATCGCTTTGATGTGATCGATTTGGGGCGAGACGTGCCGCCGGAAGCGGTAGTAGAAGCCGCCAAACAAAGCGGCGCCAGGCTGATAGGCCTTTCCGCGTTGATGACCACCACCGTAACCAGCATGGAAGAAACCATCCGCCAGCTGCGGGAAGCCTTGCCGGATGTAAAGATCATGGTGGGCGGCGCAGTGCTTACGGAAAACTACGCGTCCCGGATCGGCGCAAACCAGTATGTTCGAGACGCCATGGACAGCGTTCGCTACGCGGAAAAAGTGTACGCGCCCCAAGACGGCACCAGGGCTGTCACGCGCTGAAAAAGGGACGCCAAGTGGCCCTCCTTGGATCCCCGCTTAAGGAGTTCGCCCATTAAGAATCCCCATTATGACAGCTTATCACACAGGATATCCGAAATGCGCTGGCAGGCAAAGCCGTCTCCATACGGGTTGGAGGCGCGGGACATCTTGTCATATTCGCCGCTGTCAGAAAGCAGCAGCTTGCAGGCTTCATAGATCACTTGCTCATTGGAACCCACCAGCCGAAGGGTGCCTGCGGCAATGCCTTCGGGGCGCTCGGTGGTGTCCCGCATGACGAGCACAGGCTTGCCCAGGGATGGCGCTTCCTCCTGTACCCCGCCGGAGTCCGTGAGAATCAGATAGCTGCGGGCCAAAAAATTATGAAAGTCCAGCACATCCAGCGGCTCCACGATTTTCACGCGGTCACACCCGGCCAGCTCTTTTTCCGCCGCCTCCCGAACTAAGGGGTTCATATGGATTGGATAGATGGCTTTAATATCGGGGGTTTCATCCATCACCCGGCGAATGGCGCGGAACATGCTCAGCATGGGTGCGCCCAGGTTCTCCCGCCGGTGCGCGGTGATCATGATCAGCCTAGCGTCCGAGGCCCAGTCCAGCAGCGGATGAGAATAGTCCGTGCGCACGGTGGTTTTCATCGCGTCAATGGCCGTGTTGCCCGTAACGAAGATACACGCCGGATCCTTGCCCTCCCCCAGCAGATTGTCCCGGGAAAGCTCAGTAGGCGCGAAATGATACTTGGCGACCAGCCCCACACCCTGGCGGTTGAACTCCTCGGGAAAAGGGCTGTAAATATTGTGGGTGCGCAGCCCCGCTTCCACGTGGCCCACGGGAATTTGAAGGTAAAAACACGCGAGGGCTGTCGTGTAGGTGGTGGTCGTATCCCCATGCACCAGCACGATATCCGGCTTTGCCTGCTCAAGCACCGGCTTTATGGAGTTCAGGATGTTGATGGTCACGTCAAAGAGCGTCTGGCGCTCCTTCATGATGGATAAATCGAAATCCGGCTGAACAGAAAACGCGTGCAGCACCTGGTTAAGCATCTGCCGGTGCTGTCCGGTTACGCACACCAGCGTGCGGATATCTTTGCGTGTCTTCAGCTCATTCACCAACGGGCACATCTTAATCGCCTCAGGGCGAGTGCCAAACACCAGCAGGACTGTTTTCATTTGATTTCTCCTTGTGTTAGTGCTTACGCGCATTTGCGTCGCCGCCTTAGGGCAACACCGCACAAAGGAGCGTCGCCGGCATCGCGAGAGATTTTCGTGCTGATCAAGGAGCCTGGAGGAAGCCTTAGCAGCGCTACGGTGACCGCAAGCGCGACATAGAGCAGCGCGAAAACATCCACGAGGACAACGTGCGCGATCTGTGCGGTAAGCCCCTAGCAGCGCATCCTCTCGAACATCGGCAATCGCGATGCTTTCCGCGTGCGCCGTGGATGCCCAAAACAGCCCCTTGTGCTTTATTGCGGTTTTTAACGGCGGACCAAAGGAGCTTGAGGCCGGTTTCAATCATCGCTTTCAAATGGCCCTGCATCCGGCAGGTGCGCTGCTTGATGGAGGGGCGAAGCAACAGCGGCTTCTCGTCATACAGCCTGGCGTTATGCAGCCATTTGCAGGGCCTGCCTCCAGCATGACAAGCCCCCCTGTTATCCCCCGCATTTCCCAAGGTCAGGAATGGCCCTTCCCGGCTTCCCGCCCCGGAGCCTCTCCCAAATGAGGGCGGCACAAGCTTCCGGGCCCAGCGCGTAGGTGTCCAGTTCCATGTCATACGCGCGGCCCTCATGCACCGCCTTTTGCCATCTTTCCACAGGCCCGGGAATGCTCCCATCCGCTTCTCTTTTTTGCCCCCAAGTGGCGATACGCCGCTCCATCACCGCGTCCAATGGGCAGTGAACGCCTACAAACAGCGTGGGCAACCCTTGAAGGAGCGCGGCACAGCGGGGCAAAATGCGGAGTGGCACGGAATAGGCATCGTGATGGCCCACATCCGCCACAATGTTCAGGCCCAAGCGGCTATGGGCGGCAATGGCGCCATAGAGGGCCTCATACATGGAAATGATCAAAGGCTCCAGATCCGGCCTTTCGCCGCCGGGACGCAGGCCAATGCCCGGCTGATACTTATCCGGGATGGCCTTCATGTAGACATCCACACCCAGGTTAATCCATACGCCGGGAAAGGCGTCCTGAATCACCTTGGCAATGCTGGACTTTCCGGCCCGGGGAGGACCGTTGAGAAGGACAATGGAACCGGGCGGCGGAGGGCTATCGTCCCACATACGTTTCCCTTTCATCATGATGAATATATCTATGTTTATAACAATTTGCTACAGCGCGGTTCCCCTCGTGGGCAAAAACAAGCCCTCCAGAGGCGCCCCTTCTAACTTCAGCAGCCACAGCTTCTTTTCAAGCCCGCCGGCGTAGCCCGTCAGGCTCCCTCCCGTGCCCACCACCCGGTGGCAGGGAATGAGGATGGAGATGGGATTATGGCCCACCGCTCCGCCCACCGCTTGCGCGGAAGCCCTTTGGCCCGTCTGCGCCTCGATCCTCCTGGCGATCTCTCCATAGGTCATCAGGGTTCCGTAGGGAATGCCCTCCAGGATGGTCCAGACAGCCTGCCTAAAAGGGCTCCCACGGGGGGCAAGAGGAGGCGGGTCGCCCGGGTTCCCCCCAGCGAAGTATCGTTCCAACCAGCCTGCGGCAACGTCAAAGGCCGGAAGCTCCCCAGGCGTGGCATCCAGGGGCAGCGTGGCGGCGTCATACTTCTGGCCCTTGATCCAAAGGCCGGTGATGGCTTCCCCTTCCGCCGCCAATGTCAAATCTCCCAGGGGGGAAGGAAGGACGCGGATCAAGTTCATGGCTCCACCCTCTTTTCAGCTTGATCTCTCCGATAATGGGCGGGCGAAGTGCCCAGCTGCCTGCGGAAAAGGCGGTAAAACGCTGACAGGCTTTCAAAGCCCGCCCCATAGGCAATTTCGGCTACCGGCTTGTCCGTCCCCGCGAGGAGCGCGAGGGCTTCCAAAAGCCTAACCCTGCCCAGGCATTCGCTGAAGGTCGCGCCATACTGTTCTTTCATTAGGGAATCCAGCCGCTGCCGGCATACGCCCAAATTCCGTATGGACGCGGCCAGCGCCGCCCCATCCCGGAAACCAATGTCCAACAGGGCCTTTGCCTTTTCGGCCAGCTCCCGCCCAGGCGCGTATGCGGTCAGATCGGGGCGACAGCGCTTGCATGGGCGATAGCCGTTTTGTTTCGCTTCCATGGCCGTCTCAAAAAAAACGGCGTTTTCCGGCAAAGGGGCTTTTGAGCGGCAGGAAGGGCGGCAGAACACCCTGGTCGACCGGACGGCATAGTAAAACACGCCGTCCCACCGCCCATCGTTGGCAACAACCGCCCGCCACTTCTCGTTATCCGTCACGGAAACATCACCTCTCAGCCCTAGCATAGCACACGCGCCGGCGGCATTCTTCTCATATTTGCCCAAGTAATTTGGATTCTTTGGAATCTCTCCGTTTAACAACAGTATACGGCATGTTTCCAATGGATGCAACGGACAGGATTGAAGCGTTTATTCTTCCATCTACAAGGAAAACTCAATCCGGCATCGAATTAACATCCTCTCCATGGAAAAGAATATAGATTGGCCAGCGTATTCCCCGGGATGGCGCGGCGAAGCCAGAAACGCAGCCGGCATAGCAAAGATAAAACCTGGCAATGAATAGAAACGCGTCCAGGCGCTTCCCTTTTCCCCAGTTATCTGGTACAATATCTTGAGGAGGAGAATGCCCGTGTATACAATTGCTGTGGACGCGATGGGCGGCGATCATGCGCCGGATATAACCGTCCAAGGAACCTTGGAGGCCCTCGCCGCGTTTGATGATCTTCGCGTTCTGCTGGTGGGACAGGCGGAGCGGCTTGAGCCGTTGCTGGCCGGCGCCTCAAGCGTCCGGGATCGGCTGACGGTCGTCAACGCGCGGGAAATCATCGAGACCACAGAGTCCCCCGTCATGGCCATACGCCGAAAGACGGATTCCTCCTTGGTTCAGGCGTTTTTTCTTGTGCGGGAGGGTCAAGCCCAAGCCATGGTGTCCGCCGGGTCCACCGGCGCGGTCATGACAGGGGCAATGTTCCGTTTGGGCCGCGTGCCCGGCGTGGACAGGCCCGCTCTGGCGACCCTTTTGCCCACGGTCACCGGCTCCCCCGCCCTCCTGGTGGATACGGGCGCCAACGTGGACTGCCAGCCGGAGTGGCTGGTTCAGTTTGGCCGGATGGGCAGCACCTACATGAAACAGGTGGTGGGCGTGAAGTCCCCCCGAGTGGCGCTGCTCAACATCGGCGAGGAAGCCGAAAAGGGCAACCAGCAAACCAAAGCCGCTTATGAGCTGATGCAAGCCTCTGGCCTCCGGTTTATCGGCAATGTGGAGGCCAGAGGCGTCCCCCTTGGGGAGACGGATGTTGTGGCTACCGACGGGTTTGCGGGGAACATACTGCTCAAATCCATGGAGGGTCTCACCAAGGCCATCTTTGCCCTGCTGAAGGAATCGCTCATGACCTCGCCCAGGACAAAACTAGGCGCCGCGCTGGCCAAGCCCGCCTTTAGCGCCTTAAAACACCGGCTGGACGCGGATGAAGTGGGCGGCGCACCCTTGCTGGGAGTATCCGGCGCGGTGGTGAAAGCCCATGGGAACTCCTCCGGCCACGCGTTTTTCGGTGCGCTGCGGCAGGCCCGGCGTATGCTGGAAGGGGATGTAGTCGGCATTATCGAGCGGGAGGCCCGCCAAACAGCCCAATCATAACCGCCTTGTTTATTCAGGAATCTTAACACGCACCACAAATTTTTTGGATGAGAAAGGGGACCCAATATGTACGAAAAAGTTGCCAAGCTCATCGCCGATCAGCTCCGCATCGATGTTGGCGCCATCAAGCCTGAATCCAGGCTCTTGGAGGATCTGAAGGCGGATTCGGCCAATGTGATGATGCTGATCATGGACCTTGAGAGCGAGCTGGGCATCATGGTGGAAGACGACGCCCTCATGCGGCTGCGCACGGTGGGCGATATCGTCGCCTATATCGAAAAGAACAAGTAATGCACGGGGAAAGGGCTCTTTTGCCGCTGATGGAGCAGCTCGGGCATGCCTTTAGGGATGTCGGGCTGCTTTGCTGTGCCCTAACCCATCCTTCCGCATCCGCCAGCTTTGGACAGGATAACCAGCGCCTGGAGTTCCTCGGGGACGCGGTGCTCCAGCTATGCGTGACGGAGAACCTCTATCGGCAGCATCCGGACAAGGATGAGGGGCCCTTAACCCAAATGCGGGCTTCCCTGGTTCGGGAGGAGACATTGGCGGAGGTGGCCCGCCAGTTGAACCTGGGGGCGTATCTGCGCCTAGACCATGGAGAGGCCATGTCCGGCGGCCGGGAAAAGCCTTCCGTTTTGGCGGATGCCCTGGAGGCGGTCTTGGGTGCCGTCTATTTGGACGCGGGACTAGAAAAAGCCGCCGCCGTATGCCAGGGCCTATGGGCCGGCCATTCGCCCCAGGAAACCGAACCCAATTGGAAAAGCGCCCTGCAGGAACGGGAACAGGCCAAAGGGTTTCTGGCGCCGGTCTACCGGCTGCTGGATCAGTCCGGCCCTCCCCATGCCCGCGCCTTTACCGCCGAGGCGGTGCTGCCCAGCACGGGCCAAAGGGGCATAGGCCAAGGCCCTTCCAAAAAACAGGCGGAGCAGAACGCCGCCAAAGCCATCCTCACCGAACAAGACCCACAATAGGGAATCAACCGCTCCCCATGGAGGCTAAGAACACGCTGTGAAACTAAAACGCTTGGAGATTCAAGGATTCAAGTCGTTCGCCGAAAAGACGGAGATCATCTTTGAGCAGGGCACGACCGCCATCGTCGGCCCCAACGGCAGCGGCAAATCGAATATATCCGACGCGGTGCGCTGGGTGCTGGGCGAACAAAGCGCCAAACAGCTTCGCGGCGCCAAGATGGAAGATGTAATCTTCGGCGGCACTGAGAAGCGAAAGCCCCTCTCCTGGTGCGAGGTGTCCCTTCTTTTTGATAACGAGGATCGGGCTTTGGCCTTGGACTGCGCGGAAGTGCTGGTCACCCGGCGCGTTTGGCGAAGCGGGGAAAGCGAGTACTATCTGAACAAGGCCACCTGCCGCCTGAAGGATATCAACGAGCTGTTCCGGGACACGGGCATCGGCAAGGACGGTTATTCCCTTATCGGCCAAGGCCGCATCGATGAGATCCTGAGCACAAAATCCGAAGAGCGCCGGGAGGTCTTTGAGGAGGCGGCGGGCATCGTCACCTACCGCACCCGAAAAAACGAGGCCGAGCGCCGCATGGAAAACACCAGGCAGAACCTGGACCGGGTGGAAGACATCCTTTCCGAGCTGGAGGGCCAGTTGGAGCCTCTGGCGCGGCAGGCGGAGGACGCCAAAAAGTACCTCTCCCTGCGGAATACCCTCCGGGATCTGGAGCTAAACGCCTTCCTGATTCACCATGACCGGCTAAAGGGCCGTTCTAACCAGCTAGAGCAGCTCATCTCCACCATCGATGAGGAAACCCAGCGGGTGGAGCCGGAAATCGCCGCCCTGACATCCCAGCGAGAAACCCTGAACACCATGACCGACGCCATGGATCAGGAGGATGCCGTCCTAAGCGCCCGGGTTCTGGAAGCCGCCAGGGCTTTGGAATCCCAGGAAGGCCAGAACAACGTCCTCAAGGAGCGCATCCTGAACGCGGAAGCCGCCGAACGCCGGGAAGCCGCCTTGCAGCAGGAGGAATCCACCCGAGCCGATGCTCTGGCCGTTCTAAAGGCCGAAAACTCGGCGGAGGAAGCCCAGCGGGCTCAGCAGCTTGAAGCGGCCCGTGCAGAGCTGGCCCGGCTGGAAGCCGCCTTTACGGAGGCCCAGCGAAGCGCCTCCGCCAGCGAGGAAGCCATTGAGGTTCACAAGGCCGCCATCATGCAAGCCATGAACCGCATGTCGGATATGAAATCCGCCCAGGCCCGCCTGACCACCCTCCAGCAGAGTCTCAAGGGCCGCCTAGAGGAAGCGGAAGGGACCAAAGCAAACCTTGGCAGCCAGCGGCAGGCATTGGCCGACGCCCTGATCACCGCCCAATCCGCGCTAAAGGCGGAGCAGGAGGCCCTGTCCAGCCTGGAGGCGGAGGCCAAGGGCCTGGATGAGTCCGTCCGTGTCGCGGGGCAGGAATCCGAACGCTTGTTGTCCTCGCTAAAGGACAAGACCGGCATGCGGCATGAAACCGATTCCCGCCTGAAAGTCCTTCGGGAGATGGAGCGAGACTATGAGGGTTACCAGCACGCGGTGCGCCAGGCTCTCCTGCGCGCCAGGGGAGACAAGAGCATCCGGGGTGTGGTGGCAAGCAACCTAAAAACGCCGGAAAGGTATGAGCGGGCGCTGGAAATGGTGTTGGGCTCCGCGCTGCAGCATATCATCACCGAGGACGAGCATGCCGCCAAGCGGATGATCGAATACCTCCGGCAAAACCGCTTTGGCCGCGCCACCTTTCTGCCCATGTCCACGGTAAGCGGCCGCACGCTAAACCGGGATGAGCGGCAGGTGCTTTCCATGCCCGGCTGCATCGGCGTGGCCAGCGAGCTGGTCCGCTTTGATGAGGAGTATCGGAGCATCATGGAGAACCTTTTGGGCCGCACCGTGTTGGCGGAAAACCTGGACGCGGGCATTGAGATCATGAAGAAAGGTAGGCATGCTTTTCGTCTGGTCACCCTGGAGGGGGATGTGATGCACTCCGGCGGTTCCATGACCGGTGGATCCGTCCAGTCCCGAATGACTAGCCTGCTCTCCAGGGAAAGGGAAATTGAGGAGCATCAGGCCCGCCTTGGGGTCTTAGAGAAAGAAATAAAGTCCATTCAAGCCCAGGTGACGGCCTTGGATGCCCGGCGGGCGGAGGACAAAAAGCAGCGCAACGCCTTGTTCGACCAAGCCCATCAGGCGGAAATCGCCGTGGCCAGGGAGCAGGAACACACCGCCCGGGCACAAGCGGAGCTGGCCGCTCACGACCAGCGGCGAGAGCAGGCGGAACTGTTGGCGGAGCAGATCCACACAAATCTTTCCGACATTGAGGAGCAACTGGCGCAAGCCCAGGCCGACCACGAGGGGGGAGCCCTGGATCAGGCCGGCATGCATGAGCGGACATTCACCATGCAGGCAAGCCTTTCCGAGGCCAAGGCAAAGCTGGAAACCATTCGGGAAGATACCACCCGATGCAGGGTCAGCGTCGCTTCCCAGGAGCGGGAGCTGGAAGCCGTCCGAAAGGAAGGCGAGCGCCTGGAGAAAGAAGAATCCCAGCTTTCCGCCCGCCAGGATCGGCGAGAGGAGGAACGGGAGGAGCAGGCGCGGGCATTGACCCAGGATCGCGAATCCCTGAAAGCGAGCATTGTGGAGCATGGCCAGCGGGCGCGATTGCTGGAAGAGCGCAGGGCGGAACAAGCCGCCTGCGCGGCCAAGCGGCAGAAGCTGCTGGCTGAAAACCGGGCCATGACCACAAGGCTGGAGTCGCTCCGGGAGACCATGGCCATGAGCGCCGATAAGCGGCATAAGACCGAGTTGCAGCTGGTTCGCGTCCAGGGAGACCTGAAAAGCCTGCAGGAGCGCATTTGGAGCGAGTATGAGCTCACCTACGCCGGAGCGGTGGAGTTCAAGCGGGATGATTTCGACCTGAAGGAGAGCGAGAAGGAAATCACGTCCATTCGCTCTGACATTCGGGCCATGGGCACTGTCAACGTAAACGCCGTTGAAAGCTACATCAGCATCAAGGAGCGGTTTGACCAGCTGGACGCCCAAAAGCAGGATTTGCTGAAGGCAACGACGGATTTGGAGGGCATCATCCAGGAGCTATTGGTCAAGATGGAAAAGCGGTTCCGCGCCCGCTTCGCCCAGCTCAACGAGTATTTCAGCACGGCTTTCTCCATGCTCTTTGGAGGCGGCAAGGCCGAGCTGAAGCTGTTGGACGACGACGACATCCTCAACTGCGGCATCGATGTGGTCGCCCAGCCTCCGGGAAAGAAGCTGCAGCTTTTGACCCTTCTGTCCGGCGGCGAGCGGGCATTGACCGCCATCGCCATCCTATTCGCCATGCTCAAGCTCAAGCCAACCCCCTTCTGCGTGCTGGACGAAATCGAGGCGGCGCTGGACGAGGCCAACGTGGCCAATTTCGCCGACTATCTGAATCAATTCTCCTCCACCACCCAGTTTGTAGTGGTCACCCACCGCCGAGGTACCATGGAGCGCTGCCAGGCGCTGTATGGGGTCGCCATGGAGGAAAAGGGCGTGTCCCGGATGGTGTCGGTGAAGCTGGCGGGAGCTTGATGGGGTTATGGGGCTTACAATATCGCCAGGAATCATGAAGGAGGGCATATGGCCGGCTTTTTTGCGCGTCTGAAAGAGGGCTTAACCAAGACCCGGGAGTCCATCGCGGGCCGCATGGATCAGGTTGTCCAGAGCTATCAGGCTGTGGACGAGGATTTTTATGAGGATTTGACCGCCGTGCTGGTCATGGCGGATGTGGGCGTCAAGACCAGCGAAGAGATCATCGAAGAGCTAAAGAAGCGGGTCAAAGCGCAAAAAATAGAGAGCACGGAAAGGGCCCGGGAGCAGCTCAAGGCCATTATGAAGGAAAAGATGCACTCCCCAAGGCCTCCCCTCACATGGCCCATGGTCATGCTGGTGGTGGGGGTCAACGGGGTTGGCAAGACCACCACCATCGGCAAGTTAGCCCTCCGGTTCAAGCAGGCGCAGCACGGCGTCATGCTGGCCGCCGCCGATACGTTCCGGGCCGCCGCGGGCGATCAGCTGCAGATTTGGGCGGAGCGAGCGGGGGTGCCCATTGTGCGCCACGCGGAAGGGGCCGACCCAGCCGCTGTGGTCTTTGACGCCATCCAGTCCGCCAAAGCCAAGAACACGGATCTGCTCATCATCGACACGGCAGGCCGCCTGCACAACAAAAAGAACCTCATGGATGAGTTGGAGAAGATCAACCGGATCATTCGGAGGGAATACACCGATGCCGACGTCCGCTCCATGCTGGTCATCGACGCCACCACGGGACAGAATGGCCTGGCCCAGGCCAAGGTGTTTCAGGAGGTAGCGGAGATCAACGGCATCGTGCTCACCAAGCTGGACGGTACCGCCAAGGGAGGCATTGCCGTCGCCATCCGGTCGGAGCTGAATGTGCCCGTCTGGTATGTGGGCGTGGGCGAAGCGATTGACGACTTGCAGGCGTTTGACGCCGGAGAATTTGTGGAGGCAATCTTCTAAGGGTGATAAAAAACGAAATTCTAACGGTGGAATGCGCCGGTCTAGGCGCTGATTTTGAGGGCATCTGCCGTCATGAGGGCCAGGTGCTCTTTGCGCATGGAGCCTTGCCGGGAGAAACGGTGCGCGTACGAGTAACCAAGATTACCAAGCGGTATGCCTTTGGCCGCCTGGAGGCGGTGCTATCCCCCTCCCCCGAGCGGGCGACCCCTCCCTGCCCCGCCGTCCCCCGCTGCGGCGGCTGTACCGCCCAGCATCTGTCCTACGAGGCCACGCTGCGGCAGAAGCGGCAGCAGGTCGTCGATTGTCTGACACGAATCGGCGGGTTTGAAGCGCCGGATGTGCGGGAAACCCTCGGCATGGAGAACCCCTGGCGGTATCGCAACAAGGGAGCCTTCCCCGTGGGCGGGACGGCAGGGGTGCCTGTTCTGGGCTGCTTTGCCGCCCGCAGCCACAGCATTGTGGACGTGCCCGGCGGGTGTCTTTTGCAGTCGGAACAGAGCGACGCGCTCATGGCCGTTGCGCGCCAGTGGATGACCCACTATCGGATACAGCCTTACCGGGAAGATGCCCATCTGGGCTTGGTTCGGCATATCATGACCCGCCAGGCCAAGGATGGGGGCGCCATGCTGGTTCTGGTCATAAATGGCAGGGACATCCCCCACGCCGACGCCTTGATTCAGGCGGCGCGGGGCGCTGTGCCCGACCTTCGGTCGGTGATCCTCTCGGAAAACACGGAGCGCACCAATGTCATCCTGGGGAACCGCTTTGCCACCCTATGGGGCGAGGATGCCCTGGAGGATGAGATCGCGGGAATGCGCATGCGGATATCCCCCCGGACATTTTTCCAGGTGAACCGGGCGCAAGCGGAGCGGCTTTATGCGGAAGCGCTGGCATTTGCGGAGTTCACGGGCAAAGAAAAGGCCTGGGACCTGTACTGCGGCTGCGGCTCCATCACATTGCTCCTGGCAAAGCAAGCCGCTTGGGTCACAGGGGTGGAGATCGTGCCGGAGGCCATCGCCGACGCCCGGGAAAACGCCAGGCGAAGCGGCGTTCAAAACGCGGACTTTATCGCGGGGGCGGCGGAGATCGTTTTGCCCGCCCTGGCCAAAGAGGGAAGGCCGGACGTCGTGGTGCTGGATCCCCCTCGGAAGGGATGCGAAGAGCCCGCCCTGTTGGCCGTGGCGGAAGCAAAGCCCGAGAGGATCGTATATGTGAGCTGCAACCCGGCCACCCTGGCCAGGGACGCGGCCATTTTGCGTGAAAAGGGATATAGGCTGGGAACAGCGCAACCAGTGGATATGTTTGGGTGGACGGGGCATGTGGAGACGATCGTTTTGATGTCAATAAAATAATTTCAAAACACAGTGAGAAGGGGTTGCAAGGGCGGTGCGGCAGCGCCGTGTACGCGATCTTAGCGAAAGATTGCTTCCACAAAGAATGATTCAAGGGGGGCTTCTCATACCGGAAACAAGAGATCTGTACATTCTGTGGACCAACGCCGACCTGCATACATCCCAATATATGGTGATGATGTACGCGAGAAACAGCATGCTCCATAGCTGGTGGGATACCGTTACGGTCATCGTTTGGGGAGCGACCGCGAAGCTCATCGCCGAAAACGAGATGATCCAAGCGCAGTACAGAATCGCCGCTCAGGCGGGCGTGAAGTTTTCCGCTTGCGTTGCCTGCGCCGAGCAGCTGGGCGTTGCCGACGCGCTCAGAACCCTCGGCATCGAGGTGATTCCTTGGGGCGTGCCGCTGACAGAGATTCTTAAGGGCAATAAAAGGCTCTTAACCATTTAGGCGTGATCCGCCGCCAATGCGCGCCCAAGGAGAGCCTATGAAAATTACCGACACCTACGAGAAAATCGTTGGACTGGACCGGTGTGGCTATCTTGGGCATTCTGATCTTGGCTATTTTCTCGGACGCCAATTCGTCCGGTTCATGCCGAGCAGCCATTCTCTTCTGGATATGGCAAAAATGAGCGCCGAGATCCTATCCACAGCGATTCTTGGGTACGCGGCGTCGCAATCCTGTTCCGAAGGATGAAAGGGGATTATACAAATGGAATACACCAGCATCAATTCCAAGGTCATCGACAAATGGGCCGCCGACGACTGGGAATGGGGCAGGCCCATCGATCATGAAACCTATGAAAAGGCCAAAGCAGGCGATTGGTTTGTCCTGCTGACGCCCACAAAGCCCGTTCCGAAGGGCTGGTTCTGCGGCTTTCCCGGGGCGAAGGTTCTTGGGCTGGCCTCCGGCGGCGGGCAGCAGATGCCCATCTTTGCCGCGCTCGGAGCGGTTTGCGCCGTGCTGGACAACTCTGCCAGACAGATTGAAAGCGAGAAAATGGTCGCCGCAAGGGAAGGATACGCCATTGAGGCTCTTCAGGGAGATATGACGAAGCCCCTCCCCTATGCGGATGAAACCTTTGACCTGATTTTCCATCCCGTATCCAATTGCTATGTGGAGGATGTGATCTCCATTTGGAAGGAGTGCCATAGAGTGCTGAAAAAAGGCGGTATCCTTCTGGCCGGGCTGGATAACGGCATCAACTTTGCCTTTGATGAGCATGAGACGGAATTAAGGCACAAACTGCCCTTCAACCCCCTAAAAA
>JAVBOX010000041.1:0-8401 GCA_031550095.1 Eubacteriales bacterium | reverse complement strand
ATTGTGAAAAATTTGTAGAAGGACTTGACAGAAATGTGAAGATGTGGTATATTTTACCTATTCCGAAGGTGACTTCGGCAGAAGAAAGGAAGGGAAAATCATGAAAAAGTTGGTTTCATTGCTCATTGCCATGGTCATGATCTTGAGCATCAGCGGCGCGTTTGCTGATTCTCCTCCTCACGTTGCCCCCGCGTTCCCCTTTGGCGATCTCGGCGGCGTTTACAGCCACGAGATTGAGAATTCCATGAACCGTGTTGGTCAGATCACCAACCCCAGCAGCTATATCTGGAAGGGACTTCCCTGGCAGTATGGCCGCCCGAATCAGACTGGCGTTGCTGGGGGTCGGGGCGACATCAACGCGATTAAGGCGTTGGTTGAGCTGTATAGCGGCAAGGATTTCGCGGATGCTGTTGCTGAAACCTCTGGATTTTGGCCGGATTTCTTAGCCTACCTGGGTCTGCGTGATATTAATGCCTACGCAGGTATTAACACTGAGACACTATTCGACGCTCTTGGGGTAACCGACTTTGGAATTCTTTACCTCTATTTGATCGCTGGCGGGTTCTTGCCTATTTGATCGCTGGCGGGTTCTCACCTATTATCTGAGAACCATAAAAGCTATAAATTCGATAACCGGATCGAAGCTTTTATGCGGTCAACAAAATAGCCATTATGGGATATAGTAGTCGCTATATCCCGTTTTTTTCATGCTGCCTATCTTCCTATCTGTCAGCCCGGCCCCCCCATCTTCAGACCGTTACCAACCATTCTATGCTCCTTCCGTAACCTCCGCCCCAGGCACCATCCGCAGCACCCGCATCAGCGCATCGCCTGTTATGCCGGCCAACCGCACATCATATACGTCGGATGGTTCCTGATTCATCCTCTCCAGGGAGGAGCGGATCACATAGCCATATATATCTCCAAAGAGAACGTGCGCGAAACCATCGGCTAGACGGTCCTCCAGCACATCCAAAACAGTCCCTTCGCGCAGCGTCATGAGCGTTTCGGCAAGCAGATTTGGGGTTCCACGCAGGGAAACGCCCGCCTTTCCGGCGGTCACCAGTGCGCTATACTGGGGCGTATCAACATCCGCAGTTAGCTGCGCTACGGTCTTCTCCTTGTCCTCCGCATCGTCCTCCACAAACGCTTCCTGCAATATTGTCAGATATTGGCCGTCCGAATAGCCTATTACGCCGTTTTTCTCCACCTTAAGCCACCCGACAGGCGCGGCATACCCCGTTACCGTAATTGTATCGCCTTTTTGAACCCGCAAAAGCGATCTCTTTTTGCTAGGGTCGCTCCAGATGTTGAGCGGCGAGCTTTTCGTTGTAACAATGGCCGTGTAAGGCGTCTTCACTGGTGCCGGTATCAACTGCGATTCGTAGCCCGCGTAAGAAACAAACGGGCAGGCAAACCAGTTTGTCCAAGGCCCGCCGCTAATCTTTGATCTTATGACGCCATAGGAAAACCCCTTGGCTTCGATAACGCTGCCGTTTCCTTCATAGATCCCCACATGGCCCGATTTGTAGACAATAACACCCGGAACCTCGGGGAGGGTTTTGATGGGGCCTTTAATGGTTGCCCGATCGTACATTCCGCCGGTTCCTACGTCCGTATTTTTATTATAGACCACCTTGCCGCTTGCGTCTTCCCAATAGTATCCCTTGATGAGGCCCACGCAGTCCGCGCAGGATTTTCCATCCCGGATGTTCCGCTGGTACTGTGACATTCGGTTGTCCGTATAGTGGGAAGGGTACTGCTGCCGCTTGCTGTTGAGCAGGGTGGTGGTGCACTTGTAGCAGCAAGTGCCGTACCAATAGGGCATTCCGATCCACTTCACGGCGTGCGCCACAAGCCCAATATTGGTCTTTTGATTCTGGGCCGTGATGTTGGAATCGGATTCCTTCGGCGTATCGCCTTCCGGCTTGCTCAGATCCTTATTGTCGGGATCATTCATTTCAGATTCACCGCCTTTCTCGGGCTTTTCCGGTGCGTTCAACTGCTTGCCATTTCCATATTTGCCCACCACAAATGTGTTGGGATAGTAGAATGACAGAATATCATAGCAGTTCACGCCAATGGATGCCGCGTAGGCCGCACCGGTTTGGCTCATGCCCACGCTGTGGCTTACGCCTTTAACATGCCATTTTTCCCGTCCGGCTATGTCCCATGGATCGTCTTGGGTTGTGGTCCATGGGGTATTTGCCCGCCATGCCTCGCGGGAGGTCTTGGTTTGCCCGCCGTTGCTGTTGGAATACCAGGCTGTGATCAGCTTACCGCCGTGTACCAGCACTTCTTCTTCGGTTGCTTTAACGGCCTTTGCACAGTTTGGAATGGCCGAAAGGGCCTTCCACTTAAAGGCCTGGGCATTTGCCGTGTCGTCAAGGATGGTTCCTTCAGACGCGTGCTTTAGTACATAAGTCCGGGCGGCAATGGCCTGGGCTTTTTTTGCTTCCATTGGGGTGCGGCTGTCGTTTTCATAGATTTCGTTGGCAACGCAAATGGGGAGATACTCGTTTTCAAGATCTATTGAAACAAGGGAGCCTTTTGAAACACCATAGTGAGCGCAGTTGGCTTCCCGAGTCATTTTAATCCTTACGATCATGTTGGCTCATCCCTCCTTGCAGCGTAAAAGCCACCCCCGTTAACATTCTATTCAGACGCGCCTTATATGTGAAAAGCATGGATAAGTCATGTGTTTCTTGACGAAGTATGCGGAGGATGATATTGTGGTAAGCACATGGAAATATTTCGCGCGACGCGTCGTGAAGGAGAAGGCCCATGCAAACATTGATTTTTAATGCGGAAATTCGCACCATGCATCCTGCCATGCCAAGGGCTGAGGCAGCTTTGGTTCAGGGAGATCGCTTTATCTATGTTGGAAGCTTTGCGGGCGCCCGGCGCTTGCTCGCCAGTGCGCCTCATCAAGCCATTGATGCGCGAGGCGCAACGGTGTTGCCGGGGTTTAATGATGCTCATATGCATTTTCTTCACTATGCCAAGCGGGTTCATAATGTATTGTTAGAAGGCGCTAAAACACGCGAAGAGTGCGTTAAGCGCTTTCAGGATGGCTTTTCCCGGCAGGTTGGGGGATGGCTGATTGGAGAAGGGTGGAACCAGGAGCGCTTTCCTGACCGGAAAATGCTGACCCGGGCCGATTTGGACGCGGTATCCAAGGACGTGCCCATGATCGCCATTCGCGCCTGCGGACATATCATCGCCGTGAACAGTGCCGCGCTTCGGAGAGCCGAGTTAAATGTGGAGGACGGATTGCTTCGGGAGGACGAGCAAGCCCCAATATGGAAGTGCGTACCCGTGCCGGGTAACGCCGCTCTTTTGAGCATGATGCAATCGGTTCAGCAGGATCTTTTCCGGCAGGGGATCACATCCATACAGTCCGATGATCTAGGCGCTATATCGGCTAATGGGGAAGGGGCATTCCTGAAGGACCTTCGGGATACCTGCCAGGCGGGAGCCATCAAGGTCCGCTATGCCCAGCAGGCCTTGATGGGGGACCTCGCCGGCTTTGAGGCCTTCTTCGCTGATAATCTCCACGCGCTTCGCGGGCCAGGGTTTCACATTTCCACAATGAAAATCCTGGCGGACGGTTCCTTGGGAGCGCGAACGGCTGCCTTGAAAGCCCCCTATGCGGATGCTCGGGATACGCGGGGCATGGAGCTCTTTTCCGATGAAGCGCTTTGCGCCATGGTGCGGGAGGCGGCCAGCCATGGAATGCCCACGGCCATTCATGCCATTGGAGACGCGGCCATGGAACAAGTTCTGTTGGCGTTTGCCCGGGAGGGGAAAGGGCTTCGCAATGCCGTGGTTCACGCCCAGATCACCGACGCCGATCAGGTGGCGCGGTGTGGGCGTATGGGCTTGCTGCTCCTTGCGCAGCCCATCTTTTTAGACGCGGATGCGCCAATTGTTCAGGCGCGGGTGGGGGAAGTGCTGGCGAATACGTCCTACCGCTGGCGCGGTATGATGGAAATGGGCGCCCATGTGGCCTTTAGCACCGACTGTCCCGTAGAGCCTTTCAACCCCTTCCCCAACCTGTATTGCGCAGTGACCAGAAAAGGCCTGCGCGGCGGAGCCGCTTATCTGCCTGAGGAGGCGTTTACCCTGGATGAAGCGCTATATGCCTATACGGCCGCAGGAGCTTACGCCAGCGGGGAGGAGGAAGAGAAGGGACGCGTCTGGCCGGGGATGCTCGCGGACTTTATCTTGCTCAAGGATCGTTTATGCGAAAAAGAACCCACTTCCTTGCTGGAAGCGGGTGTCCGGGGCTGCTTCGTGGGGGGAGAGGCGGTTTACCGGGAATGATCACACCTCGCGGCATAAGCGGAGAATGGCGGCGATATCCTCTTTGGTCATTCGAATAAAGTTCCCCAGAAGCCCCTGTTCATCGCAGCGGGCTTTTTGCGTCAGGATGGGGATGTCATCCGGATCAGTCCCAACTTCCCCAAGGGTCAGCGGCAAGCCAAGCTCTTTCCAAAACGCCTGCAACCGTCGGATGCCCTCAAGCGCTGTCCGTTCTGGCCGCTCAAAGTCCATGGAGCAGCCGAATATCCGTGTGGCCATTTGGGCGTAGCGCATCTCATGGCCCGGCAGGGTGTAGCGCATCCAATGGGGCATGATCACAGCCAAGCTTGCGCCATGGGGGACATCATAAGCAGCGCTGAACTCGTGGCTGATATTGTGGCTTCCCCAATCCTCTTCCCGGCCAACGCCGAGCTGGCCATTATGGGCCAATGTGCCTGCCCACATCAATTCCGCCCGGGCGGCGTAATCATCCGGCTTTGCCATGACAATGGGAGCGGCCCGGAGAATGGTTTGCAGGACGGCTTCACAGAGCCGGTCCGTCACATCGACATCGGTGGTGTTTGTCAGGTAGCGCTCAAAGATATGGGCCATCATATCGGCTATGCCGCAAGCGGTCTGGAAAGGCGGCACGGTGTAGGTGAGCTCTGGGTTCATGACGGCAAAAAGCGGGCGATTGAAGTCGGTACGAAGTCCCCGCTTCAGCATATTGCGCTCATGTGTGATGACACAGGAGTTTGACGCCTCTGTGCCAGTGGCGGAAAATGTCAGCACGCAGCCCATGGGCAAGGCTTTGGCAGGAACGGCCTTCCGCTCAAAAAGTTCCCAGAAATCTCCGGCGTAAGGGACGCCTGTGGAAATGGCCTTGGAAGAATCAATGGCACTGCCGCCTCCAACGCCTAAAACAAAGTCCACGCCTTCTCGCCTAGACAGTTCGATGCCCTGGTATACCAATCCGCTCCTAGGATTGGGCACAACGCCGCCCAGTTCCACAAACGGGATGCTTGCTTTGTTCAGTGATTCCCGTATCTGTTCCAACAGGCCGGAGCGAACGACGGAACCGCCGCCATAATGGATAAGCGCCTTGGTTCCGCCAAATTTGCGTACCAATGAACCGGTTTCTTTCTGTGTGTCCTGCCCAAAGGCGAAGTAAGTGGGGTTATGCAGTGTAAAGTTCAGCATGGGCAAAAAACCCTCCCTAGGAGTCGACATCGGGTACTCTGCTGGCACAAGAAAATCCTTGGGCCATGGCTTCCGCCCGGAAATCCTGGTTAAAATGCATGATGTAGACCCGGTCTCGAATGGCCGGCTCCACCATGTCGACTAACGCCGCAAACGGCATATGCGGGGGTGAGGAAGGGGATTTTCCGGCAAAGATCATGGCGTCCTGATAAATTCGGGCGATTTTTCCCGAGCGCAAGGCCTCCAGCACCTCTGCCTTCAGTTCACTCGCGTCGCCGCTGTAGTAGAAGGCTTCCCGCCCATCGCCGATGAGGAGAGAGTAAGCTGTCATATCAATGTGTCTGACAGGGGAAAAGGTGATCTCCAGGCCATTTTCAGCGTACTCGGATAGGAGACGAAAGTGAGATTCCTTCACCCCCATAATGGAGAGCAATGTCAAAACGACCTGAGTGTTGGGATGCACGATTGTTAACGGGCGCTTAAGCCGTTCAATCACATACAGGCAGCAGGAGCCCAAAGAACCGCAATGATCGGAATGGGTATGGGTTAAAAAAATTGTAACTTCTCCATCCGTGCGATTAAATAAACCGGCCTTTAAGACGGACGCGAAAACCGATTCGCCACAGTCCAGGAGAAAAAGACGGCTATTGTGGATGAAGTAGGCGGCGTTGCTGCCTAATTTGGGATAAAAAGCCGCGCCAATCCCAAGAAAATCTAATTTCATAATTCTTCGCATGATTCATCCATAGGATGCTGTTGTTCCAACAACAAAGCGCGTGAACCATATGCTCCTTTCTCGTCTTCCTCATTTGTATTTTGTCCATCGAGACATTCACCCATAGCCGTTTTGCTGGCCGCTATATTCCGATTCGTCCCGTCGGCTGGCGTTAGCTTCCACGCGACAAAGCCGCATGTCAGCTGAAACCCCAGTTTCTGCGCGAGCTTCAAGGACGGCATATTTCCCGCGTCCCAATAGGGGATCTTCCCACGCGCAAACGTCTCAAGAAGGAAAGCCGCGGATACACAGGCTGCGTATCCCTTTTGCTGTGCGTCTGGATGGGTGTCAACCTGTATTTCATATCCATCTGGATGATTGCAGAAACAGGAGCAGCCAGATAAAAGCGTTCCCTCCCGGACTAAGGCGAAGCCAAATCCCGCCGATAGGAAATCACCGATGCTTAAAAAGGCGCCGATATGATCTTGGGACCATACCATGGATAGGGCTTGCTCCAAAAGAGGCTGGTCATAGCGCTGTATATAGCAACCTTCCGGCGGCCGCGCTATCGCCCTTAGCCGGAGAAGGTCAATGCCGTGCCAATCGAAGGAGGTACCGTAACGAATCATGCCATAGCTTTCCCTTGACCAGCCGTTGAGCGCCGGATGCCAGCTGAGAGGCGGGTCAAAAATGTCATAGTCCGGATGCCAGCCCTGAAGCGCGGACAAGAACGACTCGGCGTGCCTGGCATCCCCGGCCACAAATCCAACGCCAAAGCGCTTTAGCACCAACATTGCCGCGGTTGGAGAATCCATGGAATCTACAAATGCCCGGCAAGGGACAAGCCCAAGGCAAGCGGAACGGGCAATATGATGATGGGGACTTCTCTCAAAGAGGGGAAGAAGTGCCTCCATGGGGGCGACGCCGCTTTCTAAAACAATAGGCATCATAGGTCGATACCCGGATATAAAATCGTCGGGGAAACGCTTTCAAAGCCAAGGGTTTCAAACAGCGACATGGCTGATACGACGCGCCGCCATACTTCGGCAGTCAGGCTTCGAATGCCGTTTCTCAAAAGCACCTGTTCCGCATGGGAGATCAATGCTGTGGCAATGCCCCTGCGGCGGTATTCCGGACGAGTGTAGATCATCTCCAACCGACCTTCCGCGCCGTATGCGCTGAGTATCATTTCCCCAAGAAGCCGCTGATCCTGCCAGACGCCATGAACCTCAAGCATCTGCTCCCGCCTGAGCTGAGCCAGCCAGTCGATGCTCCGCTCGGTAACGGAGTATGCGTTCATGCGCCGAACAATGCCCTCGGCATCATCGTCGTTTTCCAATGCGATCGGCGCGATGACGCAGCCTACCGGCGGGTTGGGCATGCGGCTGGCTGGAGAGAGAATCCGCCGCATTCGGATGATCGCGTCATCGTTTAGAAAACCAGCCTCCTGAAAGTTCCGCAGCGACAGCTGATCATAGGGCTTGCAAGGCGCGTAAACCCGGGCTTTGAGGTGCGGCTTTCGTGTCCTGAGGGTCATTGATCGGGCTAAGGTCGCGCCAAGGAGAAGATCAAAAGCCCGATCGGACCTGGCGTTGATGCTGATATAATAATTTAGCGGACAATCCGGAAGCATGGTGTGATTGATATATTCTACAACTGCCGCGTTGCCGCACTTTTCGCCCGTTTCATCCAATACCTGGAAACTGTTTTCCAAGGGGATGCCGGGAAGCGCGGCCAGCGGATGTTGAATGAGGGACAAGGCGGCACCTTCCTAATCATATTGTTGAACTATTATTGTAATCCATTGGTTGGGGATTGTCCAGTATACCGGCTGAAAATATCAGGGTTCGGTCATTTACTCTGGACCAAGAGATCAAGGAGAAAGCGAAATCGCTAGATCGAATCCGTCGCCGCCGATTTTGGCCTTCTCAGGACCCTTTTCCGACGTGCCTCACCTAGGTAACCACTGATTAACAGCCAAGCCAGGACGAAACGAGCATCCTCAGCCAGGGAATTGGCGAGAGACGGGAGTTACAACAGGGTGTTGGTGACACTCTTCCAACATCAACAAGCCTCGCGCACACTGGACTGAGCCAGGAGGAAGGCGTTTGTACAGAAGCAGAGCATCAACGCGTGGGTTCTATTCTTGGCGAGTCCTCGGTAGCGTACTTTCCTGTATCC
>JAVBOX010000090.1:0-22961 GCA_031550095.1 Eubacteriales bacterium | reverse complement strand
CAGTCGAACGGAATGCATATTGCATTCCGTTCGAGCGTGTCGACTTTGTCGACACGCTATGGTGTAGTGCTGGAATACCTTCTTTCCTCGACTTAGCGGGGCAAAATCCATCGCAATTTATTGTTCATGACAGCATCATTGGTCTAAAGGGTCCCCTCTTCGCGCGGCGGGGAGGGGATCATTCTTTTTGTAAGTGATGGGGATCATCTTGCCTGCCAGCAGGCCGATGCCGAAAAACAGCTGGCCCCACCCGCGCTTGAGGGGGTTTCTGATGGTGACGGCTTGGTCATAAACCTGGTTCATTCGTTCCGGGGAGGACCAAAACACCCCATCCTCCATGGCGAAAGGGGTGCCCCGCACATATGCCCTGCCCATGCCTCGGAACATGTTGTATGGAATCATCGTCATGAAGGAAGGAATACGCAGGATGCCGGAGGACACGTCGGAATGAAACCTGACGGCCGTTTTCCGGCATTTTTCCTTGAGCTTTTCATCGATCTTGATATTGTTCCAGCTATGGGAGGAGAGGGGGAGTCCGTAACAGCTGTTAAACCCCATCCCCCGAAAGGTTCCCGCTACATAGCCAACCGCCTTTCGGGCGCCTACTCCCCCTGTCGTGGATACGACAAGGGCTTTGGCGCGAAAGAAATAGGGTCTGTGGAGCATGTAGCAAAGGTGATCAATGAAGTTTTTTGCCATGGCGTTGGGCATCCTATTGAATGTGGTCACTGCAAAAATCAGCCCATCGCAACTTTCGATTTTTTGTATGAGAGGGTCCATCGTCACCCGATGGGGGCATGCATCCGGACCTTCCCGGAAACAGTTGCTGCAGCCCGTGCAGTAGGGAAGGTTTATGTCCTTCAGATGGATTTCTTCAAAATCGGCATTGGGAAAGAGGCGGAGAATCTGTTCCCGGAGAAGCCCAACCACCCTCCATGTGTTGCCGGTGTGAGGGGTGCCATTCAGGAGAAGATAGCGCATGAACTCACCTCATCGTTTTGCTTCAGCATTATATTGGACGGACGGCACTCCGTTTCACCCATTCCATTGATGCGCAACCCCGGAGTCCAGCCCCTTAAACCGAGCCTCCTTTTCAGCGTCGGCACATGCCTGGAAAGCTGTTCCCGCGCGGCCCCCTGGCCTATTTTCCGGGCCGGGCGAGGGACGCTCATTTCGATCATGTCCTCAACGATTGCGTCAGGCGCGAGGAAGGCTCCGTCCTTGTAGCGGTAAACGCAGTAATGGCCGTTGGCGTCGTCTTTCCCCCTGGCTATAAGCTGCTGGCGTTCCTCATAAAAGGGCATGCCGCAGCTCCGATAGAGCGCTGTTTCTTTCATCCGATTATCCTTACGATGATTTGCGGTTCATTCCACAATAAGCCCTGTTTTTAGCGTATTGATGCCATTTTCCATATACGCCTTCAGGCTTGTCAACATAGATACCCAACCGGTTTGATTTCGTAGCATCGCTTCCGGATTATCTTTGTCCTCTCGCCACCCGGCTTCGATGGCTTCCACAATGGCCTAGCCGCCGCTTTGAGCGAAACGGAGGGCGCATCGTCTGCGGTCGTCGCCATCAATAAGCGAAACCAAATTCTCTTTTTCTATTTCCCCACGCAGAAATTCCGAAATACAGCTTCTATCACGCTCTCCTCGGCGTTTTCCCCAGTAATCTCTCCCAGGATGCGCAAGGCCTCCTGGGCGTCCACGGCGGCAAGATCCACGGGCAGGCCGTCGCGCAGGGACTTTATCATCTCATCCAGAGCCCTTGCGGCCCTGAACGCCGCGTCCACATGCCGGGCCTGCGTGAGGAGCGCGTCTCCAGCCTGCAGCGAGGCGGCCTTCTCCTTGATTTTCTCCCGAAGGGCGTCGATGCCTTCCAGGGTTTGGGCGGAGACGGTCAAATCGTGGCGGATGTCCAGCATGGGGGGTAGATCCGATTTGTTTAACAGCACGAACCGCTCCGATTCTTTGGTTTCCTCAAGGAGTTCCGCATCCTCGGGGGATAGGGAAGCGGAGGCGTCCAGGACCAACAGCAGCAGGTCCGCCGTTCGAATCGCCCGCCTCGCCCGCTCAATACCGATGCTTTCCGCTTCTCCGCCCGCTTCCCGCAGGCCGGCGGTGTCCGTTAGGTTAATCCGAAAGCCGTCCAGGACCATTTGCCCATGGACGGCGTCCCGGGTCGTGCCGGGTTGGGCGGTAACGATGGCCCGGTTTTCTCCTAACAGGGCATTGAGGAGGGAGCTCTTGCCTACGTTTGGCTTCCCAGCCAACACCACGGAGAAGCCCTGCTCCAGCACACGGCCCCGCCTGGCGTCGCAGGCCACGCGGAGCTCTTTTGCTAAATCCTCCGCGGACTGAATCAGGGAGGAGGCCGTATAGGCTTCGCTGACCTCATCTGGGAAATCTGTGCAGGCGGCGATTTCAGAGATCATGAGAAGGAGCTTTTCTTGGGCGGAGCGGATTTTCACGGATACCGCGCCATCCATCTGCCGGAGAGCCGCTTTGGCCGCCGCCTCCCCTGTGGCGCCGATGAGCAGCATGGCCGCTTCGGCTTGCGCCAGGTCAATTCGCCCATTTTCAAAGGCCCGGCGGGTGAATTCTCCCGGAAGCGCCGGACGGGCCCCCAGGGATAGCACGGCGTCCAGCGTGCGGCGGCAAGCCAGATCTCCTCCATGGCACTGGAACTCCACCACATCTTCCCGGGTATAGGAGCGCGGCGCCTTCATCAGAACCACCATGGCCTCATCCAGGGTCTCGCCCTGGTGGATGATCCTCCGATGCGCCATGCGATGGCTGACCAGGGCTTTTCCCGGCAGCAATGCCCTGGCAATGCGCTGGGCGTCGGGCCCGCTGACGCGAAGAATGGCAATGCCCCCCACCCCAGGCGGGGTGGCGATGGCGGCGATTGTGTCCATGGATCGATGGCTATACATTGAACCGGAACAGCGTCACATCGCCGTCCTTCATGACATAATCCCGGCCCTCGGACCTTACGAGGCCCTGCTCCTTGCAGAGGGTCATGCTGCCCTTTTCCATCAGCAGCGCGTAAGGCACGATCTCCGCCCGGATAAAGCCCCGCTCAAAGTCGGTGTGGATTTTCCCCGCCGCCTGGGGGGCCTTTGTGCCGTTATGAATGGTCCATGCCCGGACTTCGTCCGGGCCGACGGTAAGAAAGGAAATGAGCCCCAGTAGGGCGTAGCTGGTCTCCACAAGGCGCTCCAGGCCCGACCGGGAAATGCCCAAGTCGCTTAAAAAGGCCACTTTTTCTTCAGGATCCAATTCCGAAATTTCCTCTTCAACCCGGGCGGAGATAACCAAAACCTGAGCATCCTCTTTGGCGGCCAGGGCTTTGATTTCCGGGATGCCTGGAATCTTGTCCTCCTCCATGCCCAGCATGTCCTCGCCGATGTTGGCGGCGTAGAGCACGGGCTTTGTGGTCAGGAGGAACCAATCCCGGATGATGGCCCGCTGTTCATCGCTCAGAGGACATGTGCGGGCGGGCTGCTCGCCTTCCAAGTGCCCCATGAGCAGATCGGCGGTTTCCGCTTCTTCCGCATAGCGCCGCTCTCCGGATTTGATCATCTTCTTGGCCCGATCCCCGCGCCGGGTGACCGTGTCCAGATCCGCTAGAATCAACTCCAGGCCCACCGTCTCTATGTCGCCCACCGGATCGATCCGCCCGTCCACATGGACGATATTGTCGTCCTGAAAACAGCGGACCACATGGACAATGGCGTCCACCTCCCGTATATGGGAAAGAAACTTGTTGCCCAACCCCTCGCCCCGGCTGGCGCCCCGGACAAGGCCTGCGATGTCCACGAATTCAATCACCGCAGGGGTGGTCTTTTTCGGGTTGAACATTCCGGTGAGTTTTTTCAAACGGTCGTCCGGCACGGGAACGATGCCTGTGTTGGGCTCAATGGTGCAGAATGGATAGTTGGCGGCTTCGGCGCCGGCTTGGGTAATGGCGTTAAAAAGCGTGCTCTTGCCCACGTTCGGCAGGCCCACGACTCCTAGCTTCATGGCGTATGCCCCTCTCTTCTTTTGCGGGTTCTATTATAGACTGGGGCGTGCGCAAAGTAAAGCATAGGCAATGCTCAGCGTGTCGACAAAGTCGACACGCTCGAACGGAATATTCCGTTCGACTGCACGGCCTTCCGGCCGTGAAAGGAATGTTTTCAGGCGGCAAGCCGCTTGAAAACTCCCCCGCCCGCCCGCCCGGCAAAGCCGGGCGATACGATTGAATATGAAGGGGCTGCGGCCCCTTCATGCATCCCGGGTTGAGGTGCCGGGGTTTGTTGATGGTCTGAGCATAGGCAATGCTTGAGATTATATGACATCTCCCCGTTCCTGGGCTTCCTTTGCCTTGCCCAGCAGTTTCAAAAGCTTCTCCGGCATGGGGACTCCGGCAAGCGCCGCGTTTTCGATGATGGAAATGGCTTCATTGACGATATAGAACCAGGCGGTGGCGGCCCGGACAAAGGCCCCGTCCATGGTGGCGTCCACCTGGGCGGCCACGGCGATCACCATGAGGATTAAGCCCTTTTTCAGCAGCCCATTCAGGCCTGCCCGGCTATCGATGCAGCCTGTGGCGCTATGTGGGCTTCGGCCGACGCAGCCCACGATGATGCCGGATAAATAATCCAGAGCCATCATGGCGATTAGGAGCTTTAGCGTTGCGTCCCAGCCCCCAACCAACAGCAGCAGGTGGTTGCCGGCATTCCGCAAAAAGGCCAAAATACTTGACATAACGCCTCCTGCTTGCTATCCTTCTATAATACCGAAAGCCAATGCTGGAACCATTGAAAACTATGAATGAGGAGCTATGAACATGCAGATTCCGGAATATGTTCCGGGTGCGATTGAGCCCAAATGGCAAAAAAAATGGGCGGACAGCCGGGCGTTTCAGGCGCTGGATGACCATTCCATGCCCAAATACTATTGCCTGATTGAGTTCCCGTATCCTTCGGGAGATGGGCTTCACACGGGACATCCCCGCCCCTATACCGCCATGGATGTCATTGCCAGAAAGCGGCGTATGGAAGGGTATAACGTCCTGATGCCCATTGGCTGGGATGCCTTTGGCCTTCCCACGGAGAACTATGCCATCAAGAATAAGGTTCATCCCCGGGTGGTCACCGAGCGAAACATCCGTCATTTCCGGGAGCAGATGCAGAGGATTGGCTTCTCCTTCGATTGGTCACGTCAGGTGGACACCACCGATCCCAATTATTATAAATGGACCCAATGGATCTTCCTGCAGCTTTTCAAGCACGGCTTGGCATATAAGGCGGAAATGCCCATCAACTGGTGTACGTCCTGCAAGTGCGGCCTGGCCAATGAAGAGGTGGTCGGCGGCGTCTGTGAGCGCTGCGGCAGCGAGGTCATCCGCCGGGTCAAGAGCCAGTGGATGCTGAAGATCACCGAGTATGCCCAAAAGCTTCTGGACGGGCTGGATACGGTGGATTTCATCGAGAGGGCCAAGATCCAGCAGCGAAACTGGATTGGCCGTTCCACCGGCGCGGAGGTGGATTTCGCCATTGAGGGAAGCGATGAGAAGCTAAGGGTCTTTACCACCCGCCCTGATACGCTCTTTGGCGCCACTTATATGGTCATTTCCCCGGAGCATCCCTTAATCGAGCGGATGAGGGACCGGATTTCCAATATCGATGCCTTGATGGCTTACCGGGATACAGCCGCCAGAAAGAGCGATTTTGAGCGCACGGAGATGGCCAAGGATAAGACCGGCGAGGCGATCCAGGGCGTTAGCGCCATCAACCCGGTGACGAGAAATCCCATTCCAATCTGGGTTTCGGATTATGTGCTCATGAGCTACGGCTCGGGCGCAATCATGGCCGTCCCCGGGCATGATACGAGGGACTGGGAGTTCGCCACCAAGTTCGGACTGCCCATCGTGGAGGTGGTGGCTGGGGGCGACATCAAAAAAGAGGCCTTCACCGATATCGAAGAAGGCAGCATGATCAATTCCGATTTTCTTAATGGCTTCTCCGTGGCCCAGGCCAAGGAGAAAATCACCGCCTGGCTGGTGGAGAAAGGCCTGGGGGAGCCCAAGGTCAACTTTAAGCTCCGGGATTGGGTTTTCTCCCGGCAGCGGTACTGGGGCGAACCCATTCCGCTTGTGTATTGCGAGGATTGCGGCTGGGTGCCCATTCCGGAGGACGAGCTGCCCCTCCGCCTGCCGGATGTGAAGAACTATGACCCGCCGGAGAGCGGTGAATCCCTGTTGGCGACCATGACGGACTGGGTCAATACCGCTTGCCCCTGCTGCGGAAAACCTGCAAAGCGGGAGACGGACACCATGCCCCAGTGGGCTGGGTCCAGCTGGTATTTCCTCCGGTATATGGATCCCCACAACGGCGAGGCCCTGGCCGGTTCGGAGGCCCTTGCCTATTGGGGGCCTGTGGATTGGTACAATGGGGGCATGGAACACACCACGCTCCACTTGCTCTATAGCCGGTTCTGGCATCGCTTCCTGTATGACATCGGCGTGGTGAGGTATCCGGAGCCCTATAAGAAGCGCACCTCCCATGGGATGATCCTGGGGGAAAACGGCGAAAAGATGAGCAAATCCCGGGGCAACGTTATCAACCCCGACGACGTGATTCGGGAGCTTGGAGCGGATTCTCTCCGGCTGTATGAGATGTTCATGGGTGCTTTCGATCAGGCGATTCCCTGGTCCGCCACGGGCGCCAGTGGATGCCGAAGGTTTCTGGAAAGGGTCTGGCGTCTGCAGGAGATTTTAGCGGACAGCGACAAGATCCGACAGGAGGTGCTGGCTGAAGTCCATGCCGCCATTAAAAAAGTGGGCGAGGACTTTGAACGGATGAAATATAACACCGCCATCGCCCAGATGATGGCCCTTGTCAATACCTTCTATGGCACGAACCAGGTCACCCGGGGGGAACTGAAAGTCCTTCTGCAGCTGCTCAACCCCGTTGCGCCCCATATCACCGAGGAAATCTGGGAGCGGCTTGGGGAAAAGAGCGCCCTGAGCACCCATCCCTGGCCTCAGTGGGATGAAGAGGCCATGAGGAAGGAAGAAGTGGAGATCGCCATCCAGATCAACGGCAAAGTTCGGGGTCGCATGATGGTTTCCACGAATCTGTCGGCGGAAGAGGGGCGGAATGCACTTCCCGGCGCTCCGGAGGTTCAGGAGCTGCTCGCCGGGCGGGCCATTCGCAAAGCTGTCTTTGTACCGGGCAGGCTGTTTAACCTCGTTGTGGAGTGACTTTACCTGAGGAGGTCTTAGCATGAAGCCCATTGTCGGCCTCATGGCGAGAATTCAGGCGAACATTGCCCGGGTGCTTGTGGGCAAGGAGGAAACGGTGGAGCTGCTTCTTGCCGCTCTGCTGGTCGGTGGGCATGTGCTTCTGGAGGATGTTCCCGGGACGGGCAAAACCGTATTGGCGAAATCCTTGGCGCGGTCTTTGGACTGCGCCTTTTCGCGCGTCCAGTTCACCCCGGATCTGTTGCCCTCGGATGTGACGGGCACCAGCGTCTGGAGCCCAAAGGACGGGGCTTTTACGTTCCAGCCAGGCCCAGTGTTCACCAGCGTTTTGCTGGCCGATGAGATCAACCGGGCCACGCCGAGAACCCAATCGGCCCTCTTGGAGTGCATGGAGGAACGACAGGTGACGGATGGCGGCGTTACTCGGCCCCTTTCCGCGCCTTTTTTCGTCGTCGCCACCCAGAACCCCATTGAGATTCAGGGCACCTTTCCCCTGCCGGAGGCACAGCTGGACCGTTTTTTGATGCGGCTTTCCCCGGGATATCCCTCCTCTGCCGAGGCGATGCGGATGCTGGATCGTTTTATTCAGGCCGATCCCCTCAGCGATCTTTTGCCCGTGGCGAGCCGGGAGGAAATCCTGGACGCCCAGAGGTCTTATGGCGAGGCTCATGTGTCCGAGCCTGTCCGCCGTTACATCGTGGAGCTGTGCGAGCGGACACGAGCGTTCGAGCGGGTGCAGCTGGGGGCGTCTCCCCGGGCGATGCTGGCGTTAATGCGGGCATCCCAGGCCATGTGCGCCATTCGGGAGCGGGCATTCGTGACCCCCGATGATGTGAAGGCCTTGGCGGAGCCGGTGCTGGCCCACCGGATCATCGTGCGAGGGCTCTACGGCCAGGGGGACGCGGCCCGAGAAGTAGTTCGGGAGGCCTTGAAGGCGACGCCGGTTCCCACGGAAAGCAGGGAGTGAGCTGTGGAGGCGTTTTGGCTGCTGACGGTTCTCGCGGCGCTGCTTTTTTTGCAGGGTACCCTTGTGCGCCGCTTCGGCCTGCGCGGGCTTTCCTATGGCCGTGGGTTTTCAAAAAAGGCAGCCTTTGAAGGTGAATCCGTGGAGATGATCGAGACCTTGTCGAACCGAAAACCCTTGCCGGTGCCATGGCTGCTGGCGGAGTCTCGCATGTCGGCCCATCTGCGCTTCTCCGGAGATCCTGTGGAGACCGTGCCGCCGGAACGAGGGCTCGAGGCCTATCGCCGGGAAGCGTTTTCCATGATGCCCTATACAAAGGTCACCCGGAGCAGAGCGGTGACGCTTTCCAAGCGGGGCAGGTATGAGGCGGGCTCCGTTTCGCTGACAGCGGGGGACTTGTTTGGCTTGGCCATGCAATCGCTGCAGGTGGATACGGCCGCGGCCATCAGCGTCTATCCCCGGCTGTTGGATGCCCGGGAAATGGAATGGCTCTCCAACCGTTGGCAGGGAGATTTGCTGGTGAAACGCTGGATCGCCCCGGACCCTTATCTCATTGCCGGTATCCGGGAAGGTCAGCCCGGGGACGCGCGGCGGGATATTCATTGGGCTGCCACAGCGAGAACGGGCAGGCTTCTAGTGAAGGTTCATGACCATACGTCGGCCCCTAAGCTTTTTATTCTCCTGAATGTCCAGAGGAACGAGCGCCAGTGGGCGGATTTGATGGAGTATGAGCAAGGAGTTATCGAAAAGGGGATCTCCCTTGTGGCGTCGCTTAGTGTGCGGATTTTGTCCGAAGGTCTGGAGGTTGGCTTCGCGGCCAACGCACCGGTTGGAGGGGACGCGCTGCCGGCCATGATGCTCCCGGCTTCATACGCGGGCCGGGACGCGGATATCCTGGAAGCCTTAGCTAGACTGCGCATTGTACGGGTCCGAAACTTCCATACGCTGCTGGATGACATTTCCTACGTGACGGGCACGGACATTCTGATCCTTTCGGCCTATGACAGCCCACTCATTCGGGAACGGATGGAGGCCTTGCGGCTTCGGGGAAATTCCACGGCTTTTATTCTGCTGGTGGAAAATGAAAGCACCGCCTGATCGAAGGCGGCGGCATCTTTTCTCGCGTCAGTCTATTGAAATGAAACATATTTTGATGAAGAGGATTGCCCAATGCGCCAAGAAATCCAGGCAATATTCCGGCGCACCATGAACAAGGCGGCCTCCGCGGGCTGCATAGCTCTGGGGGGCGCACCTGTTTTCGTCCTGCTGAATGAGATGTTTTTGCCGGACATGCCTTGGTCGTGGATATTCTGGATTCTTCCCACATGGGTTCTTGCCTGGGTGATGGGGTTGCCCAAAGGCAGATACCGGATCTATTCCGGGTGCCTGGGGACGCTTTTCCTGGCCCTTCTGTTTGCCGTTCGGTGGTCTGCCGGCGGAATTTTCTTCCTTCTGCCCGTAGCAAATCTGTACTGGTTCATTCTGCGGGTTGCGGGCAAACCTCCATTCCAGGAATGGCGTATGGGCGGCTTGCTGGCCTGCGGTGCGCTACATTTGGCGGGTCTGATAGCCGCGTCCCACATTGGGCTGGCGGAAGCGCTTCCCGCTTTGCGGGTGTTGATAGGGCTGTATATTCCGGTCTTTTTGCTCCTTATGAACAGGGGTTTTCTGCTGCGGGAATCCTGGGCTCGGGAGGGGCAAACGCCTCAGCGGCATCTGCTGATGGGCAATCAAAAGCTGACAATGGGGCTTGCCATCGCTGTGCTCATTTTGGCAAACCTGAAGGCCTTGGGCAAGGCTCTCTCCGCCGCCATGGGTTGGGTGGCGAGGCTGATTGGGGTGGTCATTCACTTTGTAATGTCCCTTATCCAAGGACAACCAATGCCTGGTGAGGGGGCGGGCGGTCCCATGGGCATGCCTCCCGTGGAGCCGGCCGGGGAAACATCGCCCTTCTGGGCCATTTTGGAAAAGATATTCATGATCATCGGGTGTATCGCGGCTGTTGTTGGAATCGCGCTCCTCCTATGGAAGCTTTTCCGTCTGGCCCGGAGGGCTCTGGGGGGTGTTCTATCCCGAATGAGGGCGATGATGGCCTCCCTCGGACAGGATGTCCGGGAGGAGACGGAGTCCCTCTTTGATTGGAGGCAGTGGCGGGTGCAAGCTGGAAAGCGGTTGGATCGGGCACGAAAAAGGCTGCGCCGTCCGCCGAAATGGGCGGATATGGATAACCGGGGCCGCGTGCGGTGGGCGTATGGTCGGCTGGCGCGGAGGATCGGGAACGATTCTGAGTCGGCCACGGCCCGGGAGACTTTGTCCGGCTTTCCGGAAGGGGCTTCCTTGGCGGATATTTACGACCGGGCCCGGTATAGCGAAGAAACGATTGAAGACGGCGACGCTTTGGCCATAGGTGCGGCGGCTCGCCGGGAGGAATAGCATGGCGTTTACGCTGGTGATCGCGGAAAAGCCCTCCGTGGCCAAAGACATCGCAAGGGTGCTGGGGTGCAGGAGGGCAATGGAAGGTTACTACCAGGGGGAGGCCTACCAGGTGACATGGGCGGTCGGACACCTGGTTTCCCTTGCGGAGCCGGAGGAGATCGACGAAAAATGGAAGAGATGGCGGGCAGCTGATTTGCCCATCCTGCCGGAAACACTTCCCCTGCGTGTGCTGCCCAAGACCAAAGGGCAATACACTATCGTGAAGCGCCTGATGAACGCCAAGGACTGCGAGCGGCTTATCTGCGCCACGGACGCTGGGCGGGAAGGGGAGCTGATTTTCCGGTATATCTATCGGATGGCGGGCTGCAAGAAGCCTGTGGCGCGGCTGTGGATTTCAAACATGATGGATGAGGCAATCCGGGAAGGGCTTTTGGCAATGAAGCCATCGGAAGCCTATGACACCCTCTATGAAAGCGCCCGCTGTCGCTCGGAGGCGGATTGGCTTGTTGGGATGAATGCCAGCCGTGCCTATACCCTCCGGTACGATGCTCTGCTTTCCATCGGCCGGGTGCAGACGCCTACGCTGGCCTTGCTTGTCCGCAGGCATCATGAGATCGCCTCGTTTATGCCGGAGGCGTATTGGACCGTTACCGCGGATTTTGGCCACTACACAGGCGTGTGGCTCAATGAAAAAACAAGGGAGAAGCGCTTGCGTAGCGGCGCCGAGGCGGAAGCTGTGGCCGCCAAGGTGCGGGGCAAGGAAGCCAGGGTGGAATCGGTGGTTAGGGAAGAGAAAAGCGAGATGCCGCCCTTCCTTTACGACCTGACATCCCTCCAGCGGGATGCCAACCGGATGCTGGGGTTTACGGCCCAAAAGACCCTATCCGTAGCCCAAAGGCTATATGAGGAACACAAGCTCCTGACCTATCCTCGTACGGATAGCCGCTGTTTGCCCGTGGCGATGGTAGGGAAGGTGAAAAGTGCCATGGAGCGGTTGCCGGGGGCATATGCTAACCTGTCCGCCCCACTGCTCTCCAGGGAAACGCTGCCCATGCCCCGGAGAATCTTTGATGATGCCAAGGTGACGGACCACCATGCCATCATCCCCACGGGAAAAAGCGCGGACCTTGGCAAGTTGCCGGAGGATGCCCGGGGATTGTTCGATCTGGTTGTTCGAAGGCTGCTGGCGGCGTTTTATCCGGATTATCTTTACAGCGCCGTGCGGGTGCTGACGCGGTCAGAGGGGGAAGCCTTTGTCAGCCTGGGCCGGGAGGTGCGCCAAATCGGTTGGAAAGCGGTGTATGCAGACGGGCCTGCCGGCAAGGCCAAGAAAAAGGAAGAGAATGAGGAAACCCACGCGCTGCCAAGCCTTGCGGAGAAGGATACCCAAACCGTCCGAAAGGCCGTCGTGAAGGAGGATAAGACCACCCCCCTTTCTCCACATACGGACGCGTCGCTCCTTTCCGGCATGGAAAACGCCGGGAGGGAGCTGGAGGATGAAGCGCTGCGGGAGTCTATGAAGGGAAGCGGCCTTGGCACCCCCGCTACCCGGGCAGCCATGATTGAGCGGCTGGTCGCGGTGGGATACGCCGTTCGGCGAGGCCGCGCTATCCAGGCGACGGAGAAAGGCGTGAAACTGATTTCCGTCGTACCGGAAGCCCTGGCTTCCCCCGAAACCACAGGCCGGTGGGAGAAAGCGCTTTCGGATATCGCCGCGGGAGAGATGGAAGCGGTTCGGTTTCTTTCGGGCATTCGCAGCTTGGCGGCGCAGCTGGTGGCGGAAGCCGGGAATGGACCCCGGGACGTGGTGTTTGATAAAGACCCGGAACGAAAAAAGCGCGGCGGGCAGAAAAAATCGGCGGCCATAGGCGTGGAATGCCCTCTTTGCGAAAAAGGAGAAGTGCTGGAGAACAGCAAAGCTTTTTTTTGCTCAAAATGGAAGGATGGCTGCGGGCTGACGATCTGGAAGAACTGCCTGGAGGCGGCGGGTGGCCCAACGCTCACCCCGGCCCTGGCAAAAAGGGCCATTGGAGAGGGAAAATTGAAGGGAAGCACGGGAACCATTGTGCGGGAGGGTGGGTTGCTGCTATTTTATCCTTTATAAAAAACCTGTGAACTTTCTATGAAAATTTGCGCACCCATGCACATTTATGTTATACTAAATCCAAATGGTATAGGAAGAGAAGGCGAGACGAGACATGACGAAACTACACGGGGATGCGGACATAAAGCAAAATGGTGATCGCATTCGCCGGGTTTGTATTTTGCTTTGTGCGCTGTTTCTGCTGTGGGCGGCGCTGGTTTGCGGATCGCTCATTTTAAGAGACGCCACGTTCATGAACAACCCATACGAGACCGCGAGCCAGGCAATCACCATCGGGGTCACCATTGTGTGCGGTTCTCTCTTGATCTTTTTATGGAGCATGAAACTGTCCCCGCTGTTATACTATAAGCGTTTCCTCAGGGAAGCGTACAGGGGTTTGTCACGCGATGTGGAAGGCGTTATCGTCCGCTGGGACGAGGAGACCACCTTCCGGGACGGGCTGTCTTTCTACGCCCTGATGGTGAACGTGGGCGACCTCCAGGAACCTGAGCACGAGCGGCTTTTGTACTGGGATGGCCAGTTGAGTCGCCCGGAGTTTCACCTGGGGGATTCTGTGCGCCTGTTGGTGCATGGCAATGATATTATCGGTCTGGAAAGGCCATAGGCCGGAAAGGGAATTATGCAGACGATCCCTAAAAAAACCATGGTCTGTGTCACTGTCCAAAAAACCTGCGAGCGCTTGATCCTGGAAGGCGCCAAGCTGGCGGGAGATTCGGAACTGATCGTCGTCCATGTGGCAAAGAACGGTGCGAAGCTGTTGGGCGGCGGAAGCGATGCGGAAGCGCTGGAGTATCTATACCGCATTGCTCGGGAATATGGCGCGGACATGGAAGTGGTTCGGGCGGACGATGCGGTGGAGACCATCGTGGAGCTTGCGAAACAAAAAAATATAGAATGTCTGGTAATTGGCCTGGGTGGAAGCCGCGGAGGATATGATTTTTCAGGGCAGATTCGCATGCGCTTGCCCAATGTAACGGTTGTTACGGCCTGATGGCTTTCCGCGGCAGGGGAAGATTGTTAATGGCTTCCTTGGGATGGAATCATAGCTTTCCATCGTAAATATAGTACAGATCATTCAGTGGGTCACGACTGAAGCCGGTGACCCACATTGCTGTGGAAGCGGAGGAAATCAGGAATGTCCAGTCGCAATCAATATACATATACGCCTGGCTATGGCATGAGCAACAGCCCTGTACGGGAGAGGCAGACAAGCCCCCGCCAGCAGGCGATGCACCGTACCAGCATGCCTCGCAGACAAGACGCAAATGTGGCCGTAAAACGTCCCGCGGGGGATACGGCGATTCTTGCGCTGCTATTTATCGTGGCGCCTATCAGCGGCGTTTTGGGCGTATTTTTCAGCACATTCCTATGGGTGTTCATCGGTGTCACCCTGGTCATCCTGGTGGCGATGTGGGCGCTTCAATGCTTCGAGCCCCGAGGCCGCGCCTTTGTGAGCGGCATCTTAATCGTGCTGATGGCGGTGGCCTTGATTGCCGCGTTCGTCGATAACTCCCAAGGGGATCAAAAAGGCTATTTTCCACAGTATGGCGGGGATACGGCCGGGATGAACGGCAATGCCGGGAATACGAATAACGCCAACAATCCCTTCATTGGAAACAGTGGGAACAATGCCAACGATGGAGGCAATGCGGTAAACAATGTCAACAACGCTGGAAATTCAAACGATGGGGATTCGCCTGCGGTCGCCCCTCCTAACTATTCAGCCTTGACTGTTCCCACCTTCGCCCCTCCCAGCGGCGTCATCAATACGGCCCCCGAGCTCACCGCTAACGCCGGAACCGATGATAACAACAATGTGACCATGACGGATGGAACATCGGGCGTGCAGTATGCTTCCGAAGCCCATGTCCCGTCAAATGACGCGGAAGTGGCGCTGGATAACTACCTTAAGATGTGGCAGCAGCAAAACTATGAGGACATGGTGCAGTATACCCTGCCCTCCTGGCAAGCCGTGCAGACATCCCCCGCCCGTCAGCTTAACTGGAACCATACCGGCTGGATTCTCAACAGCTGGACCGTTATGCCTACGGCCATCACCACGGTTGTGGATTCCGCAACCATCGTTATCACGGCCCGCCTTACGAAGAACACTAGCGCTAAGACGGAGGCGGTTATGGAATACCAGGCCATCGTGCAGAACATTGATGGAAAATGGTATGTGGATCCTGATTCCATGCGAAACGGATTGCCGGTGGTGCAGGCCACGCCCAGCGTTGAAAGCCAACCCGCGGAGGCCCAGGCCAATCAGCCTCAGACATCGCCCACCACCAACCCGGACCTGAAGCTGTGGTATAACCCGGACGGCGGCAAGTTCTATCATCTGGAGCAGAAATGCGCGGATATCAAGGAATCCTACTACAAGCTCATGAAGTCCTTTAAGTTCTCCCAGCTCTCCGAATCCACCTTCGCCAAGCTGAGGCCCTGCCCCACCTGCAAGGCGCCCAAAAAGTGACGGGCGCCAAATACATCATAATTTGCGGAATTCCCCGCTGAACGCTTGACATGGTTTTTATGGTTTGGTACAATGCACCTTGCGTCAATAGACTCCGCTAGCCCCGGGTCCGTTGAAACATTGGGCGGCGCCTGACCAACGCGGCCTTGTTCCCTGAAGATCATTTGGGAGGAATTTTCACGTGAAAACGTTTATGGCCAAGGCCGGTTCCGTGGAGCGGAAGTGGTATCTGGTCGATGCCGAGGGCATGGTTCTCGGGCGTCTGGCCAGTCAGGTTGCGCACATCCTGCGCGGCAAGCATAAGCCGACATTCACACCCCATACGGACACGGGGGATCATGTCGTCATCATCAACGCGGATAAGGTCGTTTTGACTGGCAAAAAGCTGGATCAGAAGATGTATTATCACCATACCGGATATCCCGGCGGTCTGAAGAAGACGCCCTACCGCGCTTTAATGGATAAAAAGCCTGAGTTTGCCGTGAAGCACGCCATCGTGGGCATGCTGCCTAAGGGCCCTCTGGGGCGCAAGATGGCCACGAAGCTTAGGATTTACGCGGGTCCGGAGCATGAGCAGCAAGCGCAGCAGCCCGAGACATTGAAGCTTTCGTAAAGCGGTAGAGGAGGATTATCATGGCGCAGGTTTCATATCAGGCCGTTGGCCGCCGTAAGAGCGCTGTCGCGCGCGTCCGCCTTGTGCCGGGCGACGGTAAAATCACCATCAACAAGCGTGAGATCGACGATTATTTTGGCTTGGAGACGCTCAAGATGACCGTCCGGCAGCCCCTCGTTCTCACAGAGACCCTGTCCCGTTTCGACATCCTGATCAGCGTTCATGGCGGTGGATTGACCGGCCAGGCCGGCGCGATTCGCCACGGCATTTCCCGTTCCCTTTGCAAGGCGGATGCCGATCTGCGGTCCCCCTTGAAGAAGGAGGGATTCCTGACGCGGGATCCACGAATGAAGGAGCGCAAAAAGTACGGCCTGAAGGCCGCCCGGCGCGCTTCCCAGTTCAGCAAGCGCTAATCACCCTTTTGTCAGTGCATTCCCCGCTTCGGCGGGGTTTTGCGTTTTGATGCGCAGTTTGTCGCCTCCAATGGAATTTCAATGGGAGAAGGAACGAACACTTACTGTCAACCGCGAAAATGAATGGAGGGACTTTTTTGAAAATGGTGGTAATCTACTACTCCTATACCGGGCATACCCGGAAAAAGGCGGAGGCACTGGCGAAGGAACAGAATGCTAGCCTTTACGAGGTAAAGGATGTAAAAAGGCCGGGCACCCTAAAAGCGTTTGTCCTGGGATCGCTGGCTTCCATGCGGATGAAGCGTGGCGTCATCGAGCCTTTACGCGTGGATTGGGGCGCTTACGAAAAAGTAGTCCTGATGGGGCCGATCTGGGCGGGACATCCGGCTCCGCCGATCCTCGGAGCGATAGCGGTGCTGCCATCGGGGAAAGAGGTGGAGTTCTGCGCGGTATCCGGATCCGGAAACAGCGCGGCAAAGGAGAAGGTGGAAGCATTGCTGCGGGATAAGGGCTGCGCAAGCATAAGCTATAAGGACATTAAAGGATGAAGCGGCGTGCCAGGCGTTGTTTCTTGCGGCGAAGAGGAGATGGCTTTTCGGCCGTTTGCTTTCCCCGCAAGGTTTCCCCGTGCTTTGCGCTATACCATTGAACAGGACGGGAGGGGTTTTATGTGACTGATGTTATGATCATCGGCGGCGGGCCGGCCGGGCTGACGGCAGGCATTTACGCTGCTCGCGCCGGTTTCTCCGTGATTCTGATGGAAAAGCTGCTGGCGGGGGGCCAAGCGGCCACCACCAATCAAATTGAGAATTACCCAGGCTTTCCCGAGGGGATTGGTGGCCCTGAGCTCTCCATGGCAATGGAGGAGCAGGCGGTCCGTGCGGGGGTTCAAATGAAGTATGATGGGGTATTGGAGATTGACTGCGCCGGAAAGCGGGTGCGTACCGCCGGCGGGTGGGTGGAGGCGAACCAGCTAATCCTGGCGATGGGCGCACAGCCAAGGCGTACCGGGGCAGAGGGGGAGGAGCGGTTCGTTGGCAGAGGCGTCAGCTATTGCGCCACCTGCGATGGGGCCCTGTATCGGGGCGGCAAGGTGGCGGTCATCGGCGGCGGCAACTCCGCGGCCGAGGAGGCGCTCTATCTTGCGAGCATCGGCTGCGAAGTGACGCTGATCCACCGCAGGGATACCCTCCGGGCGGAGGCGGCCGTATCGGCTCGGGTGTTGAGCCATCAAAAGATCAAGCCCATGTGGAACAAGCAGGTGATCGCCTTTCTTGGGAAGGAAAAACTGACGGCGCTAAAGCTGAACGAAAGCCCTTCCTTAAAGGTGGATGTCGCTTTTGTTGCTATTGGCCGCTTGCCGGACACCGCCCTTGTGGCCGGACAAGTGGAGCTTGACCGGGATGGGTTCATCGTCTCGGGGGAGGATTGCAGGACAAACCTGCCCGGGGTGTTTGCCGTAGGCGATGTGCGCACAAAGCGGCTTCGGCAAGTGGTCACCGCCGTATCGGACGGGGCGGTCGCGGCCAGCCAGCTGGAAAAATAAACGCGGCAGACCAATGTGACACTTTTTGCAACATAAGTATGGGAACAAGCCAAAAACGCGAAAAAAATTGCCATTCTTCTAGCCCTTGCGGTATTATGGATTCTATTGTATACTATATATTGATTTTGTCGACAAACGAAGTTTGTCGGCGCAGGTCGATTATGGACGCGTTTGAAGCTATGGCGTCCTTTTGATCTGCGTGAGGAGCTGTGCTACATGGGAAAAATCATAGCGATTACCAACCAAAAAGGTGGCGTTGGCAAAACCACGACGCAAGTGAATTTAGCAGCATGCATCGCGGCGACCGGTCGCAACGTGCTCTCCGTTGATATGGATCCTCAGGCGAACTCCTCCAGCGGCCTTGGCGTTGCGGCCCAGGAAGGTAGGAGCATTTACGACGTAATCGTTGGGGATGCCGTGGTTACAGATTGCATCATGGATACGCCGGTTCCGACCCTCAAGCTGCTCCCGGCGGATATTCGCCTGGCCGCCGCGGAGGTGGAGCTTGTTTCTCGTCAGGAGCGGGAATACGTCCTTCGAGGCGCACTGAAACAGCTTAAGAATTCTTTTGACTATATTATGATCGATTGCCCCCCCTCTCTTGGCCTGCTGACGATCAACGCGCTTTGCGCTTCCGATCGGGTGCTCGTGCCCATCCAATGCGAGTATTACGCCTTGGAAGGTGTCGGCCAGCTGATGAACACTGTGCGCAGGGTTCAGAAAGGGCTTAATAAAGATCTTGACATCGAAGGCGTCGTGCTGACCATGCTGGATGGCCGGACGAACTTGGGCATCCAGGTGGTTCAGGAGGTCAAAAAGCATTTTAGGGCCCAGGTGTACAGCACGATCATCCCGCGCAATGTGCGGTTGAGCGAGGCCCCGAGCCATGGGCTACCGATTCATCTGTACGAGCCCGCGAGTATGGGCGCGGAAGCCTATCGGGATTTGGCCGATGAGTTTATCCGCCGCTGTGAAGGGAGTCCGCGATGAAACGAAAAGGCTTGGGGCGTGGATTGGATATTCTGATGCCTGAGGCGACAGAGGAAGCGGAGCCGTTAGGGGAGCGGGTCGTCCTCCTGGATTTGGGGGATATTGATCCGAATCCAAAGCAGCCGCGGAGCCGGTTCGATCAGGCTTTGCTGAAGGAGCTGGCCGATTCCATACGCCAGATCGGTATCTTGCAACCCATCCTGGTGTGCCCCGTTGGGGACCGCTACCGCATTATCGCGGGGGAGCGGAGATGGCGGGCGGCACGGATGGCGGAGCTCTCCACAATACCGGCCATCGTTCGGGATATGGATGCCGTGAAGAGGATGGAGGCCGCCTTGATTGAGAATCTTCAGCGGGAGGATCTAAATCCCATTGAAGAAGCGACGGCCATTCGGGCGTTGATGGAGGAATGCGGGCTGACACAGGAGGCTGCCGCCGCCAAGCTGGGGCGGAGCCGCCCCGCTTTGGCAAACCTGCTTCGCCTGCTTTCCCTGCCGGAGTCGGTTGTTGATCTGGTTCGGGATGGCAAGCTGTCCGCGGGCCATGCACGGGTGCTCGCCGGATTGGAGGATCCAAAGCGTTGCGAGGCTTTGGCGCAGAGGGCTGTTGCCGAAGGCTGGAGCGTTCGGCAGATGGAGCAAGCCGCCCAGACGATCCAGGTTGTGGAGCGAAAAGCCACCAAGGCCATGAGCGCCCGCCTGCCTGAGTTTGGGGATCTGGAGGACAGAATCCGGAAGACCTTCGGCCTTCGGGCCCAGATCATGGGAACCCTTGATAAAGGAAAGATCACCCTGCAGTATGGCTCCCGGGAAGAGCTGGAACGCTTATATGAGATGATAGGGGAATAAAGCATGCACAGCCGTGTTGTTCAGGTGCCGGAGGTTTTGCTGCCGGCGCGGGACATGGATCTAACCCGGTGGGCTGTTGTGGCCTGTGATCAGTTCACTGCGCAACCGGAGTATTGGGCGCAAGCGGATCGAATCGTGGGGGAAGTACCCTCCACCCTGCGGCTTGTCTATCCGGAAGCTTTCCTGGGGCAATCGGAATCCCAGCGGATTGCCGGCATACATAGCTCCATGAAGGCTTATCTTGAGGGAAATGTATTTGCCGATCCCCACCACGGCTTCATCCTGACCGAAAGGACCACCGAGGCCGGGGTTCGGATCGGGCTTGTCGCGGCCATTGATTTGACGGCATATGACTTTTCGGTAGGCGCCAAAAGCCTCATTCGGCCAACGGAGGGCACCGTTCTTGACCGGATTCCGCCCCGGGTGAGGGTGCGCAAAGGCGCACCGCTGGAAACGCCCCACGTAATGCTGCTGGCGGACGATCCGAATAAAACGCTGCTGGAACCCCTTTACGCGCGACGGCTTGGAATGAAGAAGCTGTATGATTTTGAGCTGATGCTTGGTGGCGGGCATCTGCGGGGTTGGGCTGTCGAGGATGATGAGGCCGTGCTGGCAGCCATGGACGCGCTCCCTTCCCTCGTTTCCGAGGACCCCGTCCTTTTCGCCGTTGGTGATGGGAATCATTCGCTTGCCACCGCCAGACAGTGCTATCTGGATAACCCAACGGAAGGGACGCGCTTTGCCCTTGTGGAGATTGTGAACCTCTATGATCCTTCGCTAGTTTTTGAGCCGATTCACCGCCTGATTGAAAACGCGGAGGAAAGGGCCCTGCTGGAAGAGGCCTCGGCCTGCGGAATTCAACTGGATGGCGGGGATGTTCGTCAGGTGCAGCCCTTTTTGGATGAATTTTTGCCCGGAACCGCCCGGATGGATTATATCCATGGTGAGGAAGCCCTTCGTTCCCTTTCGGAGAAGACAGGCTTTTTCGGAATTCGCCTGTCGGCTATCGACAAAGCCACCCTGTTTCCTTCCATTCAAAATGGCAGGGTTTTACCCCGAAAAGCATTTTCTATGGGGGAGGCAAACCAAAAACGATATTACATGGAGTGCAGAGCTTTGAAAGGCAGATAGCATAGCGGAGAAGGGAGTCCAGGGTGCTTTGAAAAAAGTAAGGGTTTGGGTTTGGGTCTCAGTGATGGCCCTCCTGCTGACAGGCGTTGTGGTTTACGGGGAAGTTGGCACGGCTTCCCTCGGCGCGGCCATTGCGGCGGAGCAGGACAGACGGACGGCTTTGGCGGCGGACGCCATGCTAGACAAGTTGGGCGTAACCCAGCGGGCGGAGGTGGCCCAGTGGCTGGCGTCCCCCAGCATGGATTCTTTGGCCGGCAAAATGGTCTGGGTTTCAAAACACGGGATGACTCACTACCACAGTTACCCTCTGTGCGGCGGGATGAGGTCGCCCCTGGAGATCACCCTGGAAGAGGCCAATGCAGCCGGGCTGACGCCTTGCAAGCATTGCTGGGTGATCCCATCGCCCACGGATGGTCAGGAGTCCATGGGGGAGTAAGCCGCTCGCGCTGGTCGGGAAGCCGCGGCGCGTTCTGGGATAGCGCAAACCCATCGTCGGTTCGCTGTCGGCGGCTACGTCGCCCCTTCGCGAAGCGATCGATCGCAGAGATTTTTCGCCCATCGTTCCTGAATTTTCCCGTCTTTTTTCGAAAAAGCCTTTTGATGGGTCAGCAATCCGCATTATGACAAAAAATAAAAAAATTTTTATTAGCCCCTTGTCAAATGTACGAGAGGTGGTTTATACTGTTAGGGCTGTCATTCTGGGATGAAGCGATAAGTTACTGGTTGGCCGCCAGAGAATTATCGTGGACCATGTCCGGACAATCGGGCGACGGGCTGTCCCCGCCGCGTTGGTTTTCTTGATGGAAACACACGGATGGGTGTACATGACCCGATGAAAAAAGGAGGAAATGAAGTGGCCAGTCAAAAGATCCGTATCAAGCTCAAGGCATACGAGCACAACCTCATTGATCAATCTGCCGAGCGCATTGTGGAAACGGCAAAGCGAACCGGGGCGAAGGTTTCGGGCCCGATCCCGCTGCCGACTGAAAAAGAAATTGTCACCATCCTGCGCGCTCCCCACAAGTACAAGGATTCCCGTGAACAGTTCGAGCTTCGCACCCACAAGAGGCTGATTGACATCTTAAGCCCTACACCCCGCACGGTGGACGCGCTTACAAAGATCGATCTGCCGGCGGGTGTTGAAATCGAAATCAAGCTGTGATTTGAGCGTAACAGGAGGTTTTACGATGAAGAAAGCTATCGTCGGCAAGAAGGTCGGCATGACGCAGGTGTTTACGCCTGACGGGCGCCTCTTGCCTGTGACAGTCATCCAGGCCGGACCTTGCACTGTCGTTCAGAAGAAGACGGTGAAGAACGACGGCTATGCGGCTATTCAGGTTGGTTTTGACGCCGTTCCCGAGCACCGCGTGAAGAAGCTGGTCAACAAGCCGCTGGCCGGTCACTTTAAGAAGGCGGGCGTTGCGCCTACCCGCAGGCTCCGGGAGTTCCGCCTGGAGGACTCCAATGCCTATGAAATCGGCCAGGTAATCAAGGCGGACATCTTTGCCGAGGGTGAGAAGGTGGACGTAACCGGCATTACCAAAGGTCACGGTTATACCGGCACAATTCAGCGCTGGAACCAGCACACCGGCCCCATGGCCCACGGTTCCAAGTATCATCGCGGCGTGGGTTCCATGGGCGCTAACTCCGACCCGTCCCGCGTCTTCAAGAATAAACACATGCCTGGCCAATACGGCGTGGAGAGGGTTACCATTCAGAACCTCTCCGTGGTTCGTGTGGATGCCGAGCGGGATTTGCTGCTCGTGCGCGGCGCGGTGCCCGGCCCCAACGGCGGCCTGCTGCTGGTCAAGGGCGCTGTGAAGGCGTAGGAAGGGAGGATGCGACGAAATGCCAACCGTTAATCTGAAGAACACCGAGGGGAAAACCGTTGGGCAGATGGAGCTCAGCGAGGCTCTCTTTGCCAGCGAGATCAACCCGTTCGCCGTGCATATGGTCGTTCGGGCTATACTCAACGGTCGCCGGGTGGGCACTCAGTCCGCCCTTACCCGCACAGAGGTGCGGGGCGGCGGAAAAAAGATCTATCGCCAAAAGGGCACTGGTCGGGCCCGCCATCACGGCAGTCGGGCGCCCCAGTTCAAAAAGGGCGGCGTTGTTTTCGCCCCCAAGCCCCGCAGCTATGACATCTCCGTGCCCAAGAAGGTTCGCCGCCTGGCGATGCGCTCCGCCTTTAC
>JAVBOX010000012.1:0-4551 GCA_031550095.1 Eubacteriales bacterium | reverse complement strand
ATAAGATTGCTGGCAACATGAGGATTCTCCGGAACCCTTGGCTTCGCCAGCAAATGAAGTATATATTGAAGCACCGCGACGGTTTCTTCATTGCACTGTATGTCCTCCGCGGCGTTTGTGTCTTTGGCCTTATTTTCGGGGGTGTTTTCGTCTATGCTCATCTCAAAACCTATCTGGCGGCCTATTCCTTTCTCGCTTTTTGAACCAAAAACCTACAGGTACGCGCACCTGTACACCAGCTATCAAGCTCCTTTGCGGTCCATTTCTCGCCGGCAAAGGATTCAACCAGGGCGGCCACAAACCCTTCGTCAAAAACGCAGACCTCAAAATCCAGCTCCGGCAATCCGGAGCACTCAACATCCTCATCCATGGTCAGAACGACCCGGCCCCCGTCAAAATCGGCTTCCTCAACCCGAAGGATGCCCATGTTTTTCTCCCGAAGCGTTTCCTGTGTCTTGCTAAAAAACTTTTCTACCGAATTTACCGGATGGATAAAATGCTTATAAAACTCCGCCCCGGCAATTTTCCCCGCCTCCATGAAAATCCGGTCTGTTTCTTCGGTTCCGCAGCTGCGCTCAACGGTATCGCGGAGCGTGAACATCAGCAGACGATATATGTCCAGGTCGATTTTCGATCCTAAATTTGGGCGGCCTTGGTGAATATCGCCAAGCAGCTCCCAACTAAAATTGTACTTGTACATTTTTCACCTCTCGCTTTTGTTCTGCGCCTTTTTGAGAATGTGTCAAAACACTTTGCTAGCAGGCTATAGAATATTATAGCAGAACACAACGATTAAGCAATATTTTCAGTGGGTTATTGCGCAAACCTTTTGTGAATTCCTTTTCTTTTGCCGCGCGACTTTCAAGGTTGTCATTTTTCTCTCGACGCGGTACAATAGCGTCGCGCTCGCCGTGCGCCAACTGTTTCAAAGGGGAAGCGACATGGTCCGTGATCGGTCATTTTATCGCACGATTTTAACCCTTGCATTGCCGTCTGCTTTGCATGGGCTTGTGTCCTTTTTGGTGGTTTTGGTGGACAACCTGATGGTATCCAGCCTTGGGGATACGATCTATGCGGGGGTTGCCCAGTCCAATGGCGCTACGGCGCTGTTCTCCGCCACCGTTTTGGGGCTGGCCGGAGGGTCCTCCGTGCTGATCTCCCAGTACTGGGGAAAGGGGGACGACGGGCGTATTCGCCGTATTTTTGCCATTGTCACATGGTTTTGCCTGGGGATTGCTGTTGCCTTCGTATTGGTGATTCAGGTCTTCCCCACAGGTGTTCTTCATCTCCTGGTATCCGATGAGGCCGTCCTTTCGGCGGCTCTTCCATATTTCACCATTGTCTGCTGGTCCTATCTTCCCTTTGCCCTGTCCACGGCGCTGGCGGTCATGCTTCGTAGCGTGGAGATTGTCAGGATGACCTTGTATGTGGCCGTCTTGTCCCTTGTGGCCAACATCGGGCTCAACTATTCGCTCATCTTTGGCAAGCTGGGCCTGCCCGCCATGGGGGTGCGCGGCGCGGCGCTGGCCACAGTGCTGGCCCGGATCCTGGAATTGCTGGTGGTCTGGGTATATGCTTTCCGGGTTCAGAAGAAGTTTGCCATCAAGTGGAGGGACCTGCTCAAGGGTGACCGTCTCCTGACGGGTGATTACCTGCGCTACGGCCTGCCGGTGGGTGTTGTGGATGCTCAATGGGCGATTGTGGGTTTTTGCAAGGCGGCCATCATCGGACGCCTGGGGGAAAAAATGATGGCGGCCAACAACATCGCCGAGTCCTTGATGCAGCTGGGAATGATCTTCACGTCAAGCCTGGCGGGCGGTGCCTGCGTGGTCATTGGAAAGACGGTTGGCGCGGGGGAATATGGCCGCACAAGGGAATACTCAAAGACCATTCAGCTGATGTTTGTCATGATCGGGGTGGCCATGGCCGCGATTGTGTTCCTGGTTCGCGTGCCGTTTTCAACCCTTTATGGGGTTTCCCTGGAGGCCCGGGAGCTCGCCGCCCAGATGGTTGCCTTGGCCGCTGTTTCGCTGGTGGGGACCACCTATCACGCCTCCTGCTTTGTGGGCATCAACCGTGGCGCGGGAGATAGCCGGTTTGTCATGGCGGTGGACATGATCTGTGGGTGGCTTTTCGTGCTGCCCGTTACCTATCTGTCGGCTTTTGTGTTAAAGCTACCCTTGCCCTGGATATTTGCGGTGCTCCGAATTGACCAGTTTTTCAAGTGGATCATCGCGTTTTTTCGCCTGAGGGGTTCCAAATGGATTCGCAATGTGACCAGGGGCGACCAAATGACAAATGTGTAAAATAGCTATTGCCCTTGCGGGAACAATATGCTATATTGCATCCGTCATTGGACATATTCCAGGGCAATTTCAAGTTTGGAGGATTACATGGGTTTAAGAAAATGTCAGCGATGCGAGCTGAATTATATTCTGGATGACGGGGACTTGTGTGTTGTCTGCCGGGAGGAAGTGCGTGGAATGCGCACAAAGGATGAAGCGATGCTGCTGTGCTCCGTCTGCGGTGAGCTTCCGGCGTTGCCGGGAGAGGATATGTGCAGGGCGTGTTTGGCTGAAATGCGCTCCATAGAGATGCTCTCCACAGACGGCGAGGAGGATGCTCCCATGGAGACGGCGGAGCTGGATCCCGAACCGGTCAGCAGCCTGGATGAAATCGAGGCGAATGGCAGGCTGGGTGAGGATATGGAGGGCGTGGACGAAGAGCCGGATGAGGAGGATGAGGATCCTTCCGAGGATGTGCTCGGCGCGGTGGACGCAATGTAAGGCCCACTTGCCTTAGGGATTGCGTGGGTAGCTGGCAAGGAAAACAAGACCATATACCGACTAGAAGGCTAAGAAACTGCCGCGGGATGCTCCGCGGCAGTTTCTCGTTGCCCGCCTATTCACCTAAGATGCGCTTCAGGTCCTCCTCGGGTGTCCCGATCGGGCGGATATTGTAGTTGTCAACCAAAACTTTCAGGACGCCGGGGGATACGAAAGCGGGCAGTGTTGGCCCGAGGTAGATGTTCTTGATGCCCAGCCATAGCAACGTCAAAAGAATGGAGACAGCTTTCTGCTCGTACCAGGAGAGCACCAGCGTGAGGGGCAGGTCGTTCACGCCGCAGCCGAAGGCTTCGGACAAGGCGATCGCAACCCGGATGGCGCTGTAGGCGTCGTTGCATTGGCCCATGTCCAGGATGCGTGGCAAGCCTCCGATGGTGCCGATGTCCAGATCATTGAAGCGAAACTTCCCACAGGCAAGGGTGAGAATGACCGTATCCTTGGGGGACTGCTTCACGAATTCCGTGTAGTAATTCCGCCCTGGCCGCGCACCATCGCAGCCGCCCACGAGGAAGAAATGCCGGATTGCGCCGGCTTTGACAGCGGCGATGACCGTATCCGCTACGGAAAGCACTGTGCCATGGCCAAAGCCTGTGGTCATCTCGGTTCCGCCGTTTATGCCGGTCATGGGATGGTCTTCCGCATATCCGCCCAATGCCAACGCCTTTTCAATCACCGGGGAAAAGTCCTTTTCCTCGCCTATGTGGACGAGCTCGGGGTATCCAACCACAGCCGTTGTAAACACCCGATCCTTGTAGCTATTCCGGGGCGGCATGAGGCAGTTCGTCGTAAAGAGTATCGGTGCGGGAATGGCCTCAAACTCCTTTTGCTGGCTCTGCCAGGCGGTGCCAAAGTTGCCCTTCAAATGGGGATAAGCCTTAAGCTTCGGATATCCATGGGCGGGAAGCATCTCCCCGTGGGTGTAAATGTTGACGCCTTTGCCCTCCGTCTGTTCCAACAGCAGCTTCAGGTCGTGAAGATCATGGCCGCTTATGACGATAAACGGCCCTTTCTCGATGATTAGGGGAACCTTGGTGGGCACCGGCGTGCCGTAGGCTTCCGTGTTCGCCTTATCCAACAGGGCCATGCAGGTCATGTTCATTTCCCCGCACTTTAGTGCCATCGCAAGGAGATCGGGAACGGTGCTGGCGCTTCCTACGGCTCGCAAGCCTTCATAAAAGAACAGGTTTAAGGCCTCATCCTCGTAGCCTAGCGCCAGAGCGTGATACGCGTAAGCCGCCATGCCTCGAAGGCCGAAAAGGATCAGGGACTTTAAGGAGCGAATGTCCTCATTTTCCGCCCAGAGGGTGGCCATGTCAAAATCCTCTTCTGAACCGCATGCGTTGCACGTGTCCTGGCATGGGGCCAACTTCCGCTTTTCTTGCCGCACATTTTGGATGAAGCCACGAATGCCGTCGTCGTCAAAGTTGACATTGGTCACCGTGGCAAAGAGGCTTTCCAGCAGGACTCCGTGGGTGCTCGCAAGGGGGGGATTGTTCTGCGCGATTCTCGCAAGTCCAATCAACGCGCCGGTAAGTTCATCTTGCAGTCTGGCGGTGCTGTCCTTCTTGCCGCATACCCCGGCTTTCCCGGAGCAGGACTTGCAGCCTGCCGTTTGCTCGCATTGAAAACAAAACATATTATCCATTCTTCTTTTCCTCCAACTCATTGCTTCGTTTAATGAGTATGGTACACTGGTTTTGAAAAA
>JAVBOX010000071.1:0-9175 GCA_031550095.1 Eubacteriales bacterium | reverse complement strand
AACGGTAGCGGCCTGGGTGCAAGCGGCATCTCTAAAAAGCGTGGCGGTGGTAAGACCGATGGTGACGTAATATTCCTTGCCCGCGGTTGTGGTCGCGATGGGGTTAGAATAGTCAATATCGGTTACAACGCCTGCGGTGCTGGATGATGTCGCGATTAAATAGTTATTCGTGCCATCCGTTACGACATAATACCACTTTTCACCCGCGGGTGGTGCGCAAAGGAGCGCCCGCTTCGCGTCGGTAAGCGTCTCTTTGATCGTCATCGTGCCGGTGTAGGGCATTGCGAAGGACGCGGACTGGGCGGGATCCGCAATATAGTCATAGAGAGAGGCGCTGTTTAAGGTGATCACCTTAACGGTGTCCGGCGTCTTGCTATCAGCTTTCTTAATATAGTAGAGCTTGCTGTCATAGGTGATGGAGTACCAGGTATCATTGACGGACTGAACGACATAATAATCGCCGATGCTCCCATCACTCAAAGTTACGTCGCTGCTGGTTAGGGTGATGGATGTTGGGTTGGTCGCGGTCATCTTGTCGTATAGGGCAGTGCCTGATTTCAGGAACACGCGGATGGAGCTCATCGAGCTTGTGGATGTGGATGTGCCTAAATCGGCTCCATAAATATAGTAGAGGTTTGTTCCGGAACTATAGGAGTACCACAGGGTATCCACGGGAGACGCTAAGATGCTCTGTCCAGCGGGAAGCTTTCCAACATTCCCGACCTCAGGGTTTGCAACGTTGCGGGTTCGCGTTTTGTAGAGATACGCACCGTTCATGCCAACGGTGACCCAGTAGGTGGCGTTGGCGGATGAACTGGCCACGGCGACCTGGGTGGAGCTGGTGACGCTGGCGCTGTTCAGGTAAAAAACCTCATCAGCATACATGACGCGATTCCACTCGCTGTTAACGCTGACCCCGTAAAGGGTTTGGGCGCTTGTCAGGGTATAGGAGTTGGTAGAGGATAGATCCATAACCCTGTAAAGCGTCGCACCAGCCGGAACTTTATACTCACGCATTAATGTGGTATCCTCATTGGAACCCACAGAAGCGCTGGAGTTCAAGCCGCCCTCTACATCTCCGGCGTAAATGTAGTAGGTGGAGGAACCCAGCTGGTAGGTATACCAGAATGCGTTATAGTATTTTGCGGGAATCCGCGATCCGCCCTCCAGGGTGTTACTGGAACGATTGGCGGTTAAGTCCGGCGGCTTGGCGGTGGTACCCGCGTTTGCCTTTGTATATAGATAGATTGTGCCAGATTTGAGCACAACGGAGGCGGTATTTTTTACCGCGTCATCGGTGAGGTAGAGAATGCTTTCCGGAACATAATAGGTTTTGCCGCTATAGTAGACGGAATACCAGCCCGCCTCATCCTGTACGGATGTAAGCTTGATCGTGGCGCCCGCGCTGATGGATACGGCCGCAGACCCGCCGACGGCGTTATAGAGCCACAAGCCGCCAGCCGGAACCGTGTAGGACAGAATCTTTCCTTCATAGGTAGGATCCTTCTCACCGGAAATAAGCTCTGGCGTTGGGGAAGGCGTGACGCCGGGTGATGATGAGGCGTTGGGTATCGGCGTTGGCGACGCCGAGGGCGTAGGCGACGGCGTGGGGTTCACAATGGTCAGGTCCGCCGCACGGAAATAACGGAAAAGCGACGGAACATAATAGAATCCATTATTAGGAGATCCAGCCTCCTGTTCGGGTACCACGACCGAATTCTCGGTTTTGGAGGATTCATCCGCAGACGTATACAGGGGAATGTATTTGCCGTTAGAAGTCACCACATCAGCGGAAGCGGTTATGGGTGGCAGTGCAAGCGCGGTCATCATAATCAGGCATAAGACGCGTATGCTCCAAGTTCTCCTCACAGTGTTGCACCTCCTGTGTTCGGTTAAGGTAAAGTATGCTAGGGTCATTGTATTACAAATATATGAAATTGTCAAGGAAATATTTTACAGTTTTATGTTTTTCCGCGAGAATATTGTCGATTGCCCATCAGAATCCTCCTCTCGTTTCTCTGATCGATTCCTACTGCGCTAGTATTGGAATAGCGGATTTCTATTGCCCTGAGACCATCATTTTTCTCTTTCGCGCATATGCGCGGAAAGGAAAATTTCCGTAACAACTTATTTAACAAATTTTGGAAAATCTTATTGCCTTTTTTCCATCCTGGGCAGTACGAAAAAGTAAAGCAAGCCGCCGACTAAGAAGATGAGCAACACGCTGATGACGCCATAGGGGGCTGCCTTTTGCGCGATATTGGCCAGAGTCTCTGCGGATGCTTCAGCCTCCACGATGCCCTGTTGTTTCATCAGAAGGTTTCCCGCGTAGGCGGCGACACCGCCGAAAAGGGCGGGCCCCATAATGGAGGAGAAGCGGCCGAAGATGTCATAAAACCCAAAGTATTCTCCGCTCCTGTCCTTCTCAGGCACCATTTTCCCATAGATGGAGCGGGAAAGCGCCTGTATGCCTCCCTGGCTGGTGGCAACCAGAACGGCCAGGAGCCAGAATTGCCATGTCTCGCTGATAAAGAAGGCGAATGTGCAGATGAAGGCATACATGCAAATGCCGAAGCCCACCATGGCCCGCGCCCCGAATTTTTTCGCGAGCCTTGTATAGAGCATGGCAAAGGGGAGGCCCAGAAGCTGCACGAGGAGAAGCGCCAGCATCATCTGTATTGAATCGATGCCCAAAGCGCTGCCATAGATGGTGGACATATGAATGATGGTGCCAACGCCGTCAATGTAGAAGAAATACGCGATTAAAAACACCAACATGGTCTTGTTCTTGAAAATGCGCTTTGCCGTTAACGTCAAATTCCTAAAACTATCGAGAAGCACGCCTTTTTCCCGGGGAACGAAATGGGTCTGGCGCACATTCCTCCACATGGGTGTCGTGAAGGAAACCCACCAGATGGCAGCCAGTCCAAAGGTGATGGATAAGGAGATGCCCATGGGCACTTTCAGCATATTCATGACAAGGAATATAACCAGCGGAATTGTGCTGCCGCCAATGTAGCCCAGCCCATAACCGATCAAGGAAACCTTGTCCATGCGTTCATCGGAGGTGACCTCCAATAGAAAGCTGTCGTAGTAAATGTTTGCGCCCGCAAAGCCGATGGTTGAAATAATGTAGAGCGTCAATACGAGGACGCCCAATGTTTCCATGCTGACCCGGGTTCCATTTTGAAGCAAAGGCATGGGTACCATGGCCGCGCAGGCAAGGGCGCCTAACAGCACAAAACAGGTGAAAAGGCGTTTTTTCCAGTGCTGAAAATCGCCAAGAACACCGAGAATTGGCGCGAAAAGCGCCACGATGAGCATTGCAAGGGATGTTCCGGTGCCCCAGCGGGACACCGCCCCAATGCTGTTGGATGTTAGAGATTCATAGAAGATGGGGAGGATGGTGACGATGATGACGGAATGAACGGAGTTGGCCCAGTCATACATCATCCAGCTTTTTTCCTGTTTTGTGTAGTCTTTCAGCAGCTTCATGAAGGTTTCCCCGCTTTCGTTTGAAATGAACAAACCAGGGTCTCTTTGCTATTGCAAGTCGTTTCGCTTTTTCAGCGCCTCCGTTTCAAACCATTTGGCGACAGCCTTCGCCGCTGGCAAAGTCATTCCGGGAACCAAGGCCATCTCTTCAATGGACGCGTTGCGTAAGGCTTCCATGGACCGAAACTTTTTCAGGAGAGCCGCCCGCCTTTTGGAGCCTACGCCGGGGATGTCCTCGAGCTTTGAATGAATGGTCTGCTTGGCCCGCAGGGACCGATGGTGCGTTATCGCGAAGCGGTGGGCCTCATCCCGAATGCGCTGGATCAGGTGAAGGGCCGGAGAATGCCGTTCCAAGAGAATGGGGGAATCCGCGTCCGGCAACCAGATTTCCTCCAGCCGCTCCGCTAAGCCGAACATGGGCACATTTCCCCCGGCCTTCTGCATTGCTCGCCGCGCGAATGCCAGTTGCTCCGGGCCGCCATCGATAAGGACCAGATCCGGCAAATCCTCAAAGCCGCTTTCCTTTGGAGGCAATCCTTCAGCGGATCGCTTCTCCTTTTCGGCAATACCGCGGCGAAAACGTCTGCCCAGCACCTCCTCCATGGAGGCACAGTCATTTGCCCCTTCCACCGTTTTGATCCGATAGTGGCGATATTCTTTATAAGCCGGAGCGCCATCAATAAAGACTACCATGGAAGCAACGGACAAAATTCCTTGGGTATTACTGATATCAAAGCCTTCGATTCGCCGGGGCGTACCTGTGATGCCGATGGCTTCCGCCAGTGCTTTTGCCGCTCCTTCTGTCCGTTCCCAGGATTTTTGCGCTCTGGCGTTGCGTTTTTCCAGCGCATCTTTGGCATTTTTCTCTGCCATGAGAACCAGTGCCCTTTTCTCGCCCCGCTGTGGAGAAAGAAGCTCCACCCGGGATCCGCGCCGCTGGGACAAGGCGTCCGCAATCATTTGGTAATTTTCGGGCAAAGCCTGTGCCAGGACTTCTTTGGGAATGATCGGGGCATCTTCGTAATATTGCATGATGAAATTGGCGATGATATCGCTCTTTTCCTCATCTCCGGCCTTTTCAAGGGTAAAGCTATCCCCGCCAATCATTTTACCGCTTCGCACATGGAGCACCTCGGCCATGGCGTCCAACCCATCCTGGGCGACGGCTACCACATCTCGCTCTACGCCGCTGACCATAATGGTTTTCTGTTGTTCCAAAAGGCGCTCCGCGCTATATATACGATCCCGGAGGGAGGCAGCCCGCTCAAACTGAAGATCCGCGGCCGCAGCCTGCATTTCTTCCCGCATCTTTTTCAGCACAGAGGTGGATTTCCCGGTGAGGAACTGAATCACCTCCACGATCACCTGATGATATGCCTCCGCCGTAACAAATCCAGCGCAGGGCGCAAGGCATTGGCCGATCTCATAATGAACGCATGGACGCCTTGGCTTGTCTGGATCCGGCGGTGTGGAGCAGGTGCGAAGGGGAAAAGTTCGGCGCAACACGGCGATTACATCGTGAACCGCGTTAGCGGCGATATAGGGCCCCAGATAGCGCGCACCATCCTTCTGAATTTTTCTTGCGATTTCAACACGGGGAAAGGGTTCTTTTACATCAATGCGGATGTAGGGGTAATGCTTATCGTCCCGGAGCAGTATGTTGTAATAAGGCTGGTGTAGCTTGATCAGGTTGCACTCCAGCAACAACGCCTCCAGCTCTGAGTCGCAGAGGATTAGCTCAAAATCATCCACCTTTTCAATCATGGCGGCGACCTTTGGCGTATGATCTCGGGTGTGAAAATAGCTGCGCACCCGGTTTTTTAGGTTGATGGCTTTTCCGACATAGATGATCTTGTCCCGTTGCTTCATCAGGTAGCAACCTGGGCATTCAGGCAGAAGCATCAGTTTTTCGCGGATCTGTTCGGTCATTGAAACTCCCTATGAAAAACCGGCGACAGTGATGCCGCCGGAATGGGTCAGTCGGATTATTCCTCGCCGTTGTCCTCGTCGCCCTCGTCAAAATCGTCTTCGTCGTCTTCGTCGTCTTCGTCGTCTTCGTCGTCTTCCATGAAACGAGTTTGGACGATTTCAATCAAAGCCTCCATTTGGTCTTCCTCCACCGGTATGAACTCCTCGATTTCTTCCCCGTTTTCATCCGTGGAGGTCTCAATCCTCATAATGTACAGGCTTTGCTCGTGTTCACAGTCCTCATCATGCTCATGATGATGCGCTTCACACCCGCAATCGCACTCATCTTCTACATCGCTGAGCACAGCAAATTCCTCGCCGTTATAAAAGAAATTATCAATGACTTCCAGCAGCAGCGTATTGCCGTCCTCGTCGGTAATCTCAACAATATCGCGATCATCCTCGTTCATAGTGCGTCCCCCTGAAGATTTTTATGGTTTTGTAGCTTTCCGGCAGACATTATAGCAATCCCTATGGCCAAAAGCAAGCGCTTAGAAGCATTTCCAGCCTTAACCCATAAAAAAGACCGCTGATTAAAACCAAATGATCCCATTCGAACATTTCCCGCGCCGGGCCTTGTCAAAACGGGGCTCGTATTGACATCAACAAAAGGTTGCGCTATGATGCGTCGAGCGATTGTTTTCCGCAATAAGCGCCGTAACCGGGAGAGAAAAATGCGACTGTTGGCACGCGCAAAGATAAATTGGGTCTTGTCTGTGCTGGGAAAGCAGCCGAGCGGCTACCATGAGCTGGATATGCTCGTTCAATCGGTGGCTTTGTCGGATACGCTGGATATTGAAAAGGCTGATGGCATTGCGCTGTCTCTTCGCAGGCAGCGGCGGGTGCCCGCGGATGATCATAATATTGTTCTTCAGGCCGCGAACGCGCTGAAGAAAATTTATCATGTGAATGAAGGCGCCCATATTGTCTTGACCAAGCGGATCCCAATCGGGGCGGGGCTTGGGGGAGGGAGCGCGGATGCCGCCGCCACGCTCATCGGCCTGAACCGCCTGTGGAACCTTCATCTGACCAACGAAGAACTGGCTGAAACGGCCCTGGGAATTGGCGCGGATGTGCCATTCTGCCTGATCGGCGGCGTTGCCCGGGTGGGGGGCATCGGAGAACGGATTGAGCCGCTGACATGTGGAAAGCCGCTGCGAGTGCTCATTGTCCAGCCTTGCAAAGGGCTCTCAACGCCGACTATTTTCAATGCTTATGATTCCCTGGACCCAGTTCCCCAAAACCCTTTGCCTTTGCGCGGGCAGGAAGCAATCCAAAAAGGAGACCTTCCCGCTTTGGCAGCCGCCATGGGCAACGCCCTTCTTGGTGCGGCGCTTCCTCTGCGCCCGGAGATTGCGGTTTGTATACAGGCGATGGAACACTATGGTGCCCTGAGGGCGGAGATGACTGGCAGCGGCTCCGCGGTAATTGGGTTATTCGACAGGGAAAAGACCTTATCCCGTGCGTTTCGCGCCTGCATGCGAATTTGGCCAAGAACAAGCGCAACCCATACGGTTCCGGAAGGCGTAAGCTTTTTATGACATAAATTTACCGCGTTTAGGGCAAACTGCGCATATCCAGTGATTTGGAGGAGGATATGCGCTCTTTTTATTCAAAAAGTAAGATTTTGCGCCTGCGCGTGATAGGGAATAGTGATTCCCCCGCGGATCAGGCGCGAAAGCTGTCTGTTCGAGATAGGGTCTTGCCCATCGCGATGAAAAATCCCAATGATATCGCCATGATACAGGAAACGGCGCTTGCCGCCGACCCCGGCGCAAAAGTATGCCGCGGAATATATTCCTTTGGCGGATACACGTCGGATGCCATCGTGGTGACATTGGGAATGGGAGAAGGGAAAAACTGGTGGGGAATCCTGTTTCCATCCGCTATGGGTGTGAACGGCGAAACGGTTCAGTTTGACTCCTGGCTCATGCGCCTTTTGAAGGGATGGGGATGGATATGAAAAGAAGTGTACGGCGTCTTTTGCCGCTCGTTCTATGTCTGTGCCTTTGTGCAGCCTCCGCGCAGGCCGAAACCCTCTACTGGGGTTCCAAAGGGGACAGCGTTCGTCAAGTGCAGCAAAAGCTCAAGGACTGGGGCTATTTTACTGGAACGGTCACTGGGAACTTTGGCCAGGATACCTATGACGCCGTCGTGTCGTTCCAGCGCCGAAACGGGTTAATCGCGGACGGTGTGGTTGGAAAGTCCACTTACGAGGCCCTTGGCATTCCCTTTACGTCGGCAGCGAGCGCGTCAGGCACCGCCTCCGCGTCCTCTTCCATTTCAAGCGACCTAGATATTCTCGCCCACTGCGTTTATGGAGAGGCGCGGGGAGAGCCGTACATTGGCAAGGTGGCGGTTGCTGCTGTCGTGCTGAACAGAGTCCGAAGCCCGTCGTTTCCTTCGTCAATCGCGGGAGTGATCTACCAGCAGGGCGCATTTACAGCGGTATCGGACGGCCAGTTCTATCTTACCCCGGACGCGGACGCCTATCGCGCGGCCCGTGACGCTCTCAATGGTTGGGATCCCACATACGGTTGCTTATATTATTACAATCCCAAAACCTATGTGAACCCATGGATACTCTCCAGAGAGGTCAGACTGAATATTGGCAAGCATGCGTTTGCTGTGTAGGTGGCAGCATGAAAAAGAATAAAATCGTTGGTATTTCTGTTCGCCTTCTCCTGTTTGCGCTTCTTTTGTCATTTGGCATCTGGCAATGGCAGAGCGCCAGGGCGCTGGATCTGAACCTTAAAGCTACCCGTGAGAAGGCCTATTACAGCGCTCTGGATGGCCTCACAAATCTGGAAACCGACCTTGGTAAGGTAGTTATCGCCCAAAGCCCGGGGCAGCACGCGCTTCTCCTTGGACGAATCACATCCCTGTCGTCGAGCACTGCGGAAAATCTTTCCGCCTTGCCAAGCGTTTATGGCGCGGATGCCAATGGGCTGAAGTTTCTTAGCCAAGCGGCCGATTATGCCCAGTCGCTGGCGACGATTTCGGCGGAAGGCAGGGATTTGTCGGAACGGGATATGGAGCAACTCAACGCGCTTAGGCAGAAATGCGGTGAGCTCCGAGTCCACTTGGCCAGCGGCGCTAATTTCGCGTATGACACAAACCTGGATACGGGGGAGAGCTCGGGGATTGACTATCCAACGCTGCTGTATGATGGCCCATTCTCCGATGGAATTCGGCTTGGCAAGGCAAAGGGCCTTGAAGGCGGAGAGGTCACCGCGGAGGAAGCGGTTCAAATTGCCACGGCCTTTGTCGGAACGGATAGCGTGAAGGAAGCGGCCCGCGCCACAGATACCGAAGGACCTGTGCCTACATACGGCGTGGTATTGAAATTGGCCGATGTGGAGATCACAGCAAATGTAACCAGACAGAGCGGAAAAATCCTCTGGATGGCGCCGGAATCTGCCGGCTTTGCGCCACAGCTCGATGTGGAGGAATGCGCACTACATGCCAAAGCTTTTCTTACATCCAGAGGGTTTGGGGAGATGGCGCCTAGCTACCATCAGGAATACGATGGTTTAGCGGTCATAAGCTTTGCGGCGGTGCAGGATGAGGTTACACTTTATACGGATTTGGTGAAAGTTCAGGTGAGAATGGATACCGGAGCGGTCATCGGCATCGAGGCCAATAATTACTGGATGAACCACACCCGTCGGGAAAGGTTACACCCAAAACTGAACGAGAAAGAAGCGAGACA
>JAVBOX010000138.1:0-7511 GCA_031550095.1 Eubacteriales bacterium | reverse complement strand
ATCCATCAATTTGCAGACCGGCGGGTGAGCATTGGCGACGATCTTAACCAGATCCATCTCCTTTTCCCCCGCCAGATCAATTGCCTGGCGAACGGGCATGACCCCTAGCTGCTCTCCGTCCGCTCCGATCACGCGCACTTCACGATCACGAATTTCCTCATTGATCATCAGATCGTTGCTGATATCGACACACCTCCTAAATAATAACAAAACGAGCGGGGAAGAACCCGCTCGCAAAGCACAAAACACCTGTTTTTGCTGAACGACCCAAGCTGGCCATTGCCGCTGGGTGAGAAGCGGGAAGCTTCCACTTGTAGCTAAGGTAACATAACACATCCATCTTTACTTGTCAAGATTTTTCGATTCTTTTCATTGCTCGTAAAGTATGCTATGCTATGCGAGTGAGGTGAGGATCATGACAGTCCGAGATTTGGCGGCGCAGGCCAGACAAGCCGCCCTGGCCTTGGCGGCCGTTTCCGAAGAGACAAGGGTTCAGGTCCTTCTCGCCATGGCGGATGTTATGAGGAGAAAATCCGGAATGGTTTGCGCCGCCAACAGCCTGGATATGTCCAGGGCACAGGCGGATGGGCTGGCTGCGCCTTTGCTGAAGCGGCTTGCCATGGGTGAGGATAAAATTCAGGATGCCTGCGTAGGCCTTCGGGCGTTGGCTTCCCTGGCTGATCCGCTGGGCCGCACGCAAATGGGCACGGAGCTGGCGGAAGGACTTTCCCTCTTTCGCGTGTCGTGCCCTATTGGGGTGATCGGCGTTGTGTTTGAGTCCCGTCCCGATGCCTTGGTGCAGATTGCGTCCCTTTGCCTCAGGAGCGGCAACGCCGTGCTGCTCATGGGAGGGCGGGAGGCACGGGAGACAAACACGGCCCTCTACACCATCATGAACGAGGCGGCTCTGGCCGCAGGGATTGCCCCGGGCTGGGCGGCTCTGCTGGAGACCCGGGAGGATGTGGAGGAAATGTTGGCGCTGGATGATCTCATCGACCTCGTCATCCCTCGGGGCAGCAATGCCTTTGTCCGCCATATAAAGGACCATAGTCGAATACCGGTGCTGGGTCATGCCGACGGGCTCTGCCATGTATACATTGATCAAACCGCCGATCTGGACAAAGCTGTCTCCATTGCGGTGGACAGCAAAGTCCAGAATGTTTCGGTCTGCAACGCCATGGAAACACTCTTAATCCACGAAAGTATGGCTGAGCAGGCTCTTCCGCTCATCGCGGATGCCCTTGAGAAGGCAGGCGTGACGCTTCGCGGCTGCCCGCGCACACGGAGCATCATTTCCTGCAGCGCTGCCGAGGCGGAGGACTGGGACAGGGAATACCTGGATTACATCCTTTCTATTCGGGTGGTTGATTCCTTGGAGGAAGCCATCGGACATATCAATCGGCATGGCTCTGGGCATACTGACGCCATTGTTACCCAAGCCGAGGCGGCCGCCAGGGCCTTTTGCGCTCAGGTAGACAGCGCCGGCGTCTTCTGGAATTGCTCCACCCGCTTTGCGGATGGGTACCGCTATGGCTTTGGCGCGGAGGTGGGCATTTCCACAGGAAAGATACACGCGCGGGGGCCGATGGGCATCGAAGGCCTATGCACATATAAATACATTCTGATCGGCAACGGGCAGACGGTTGGGAGTGGCGTTTCGTATACCCATAAGGCGCTTTCCGGCATCTGTCCGCTGTGATGCCGCGGAACCAAACCCATAGGGAGGCGAGTACCCCATGATGATGGATATTTCCAGCCCCGCTGAGTTGCTGCGGGTGGAGCAAGCCCGCTTTGGCGATGGGCGCAGACAAGCGTATCTTACCTTCATGAATGAACATGAGGATGTGATCACCGGTCTTTCGGGGTTGGCCGTCCTGTTGGATGAGATGGGAAAGACCATAGAGCGGAGAAAAGTGGTTTTTTCCGGCCTGACGGCGAAGCCGAGGGAGGCTTTTGTCTGCCATTTGGCCCTGGATAACTATCCGGAGTTTGACAGGATGGAGATGGCCGTTGAGACGGCTTCGTTCGTCTATGGTAAGGCTTGGCAAACCAATCCTTCCCGGATCATGGACTGCGAGCCTCCCGTATTGCCATCCGGCCCAGAACGGGTCGCCCTGGTGGCTGTGGCGGGTTATGACGCCGTTTGTTTTCCTGAACGGCACGAAACCCATTGGATCTGTGTCTGTGGCCGCTTCAACCGCATCCGTTGGCTTACCTGCCATAGGTGTGGCCGAAACCGGGAGGATACCCTGGCTTTCCTGACGCCGGAGCAGGTGGTGGAAGGCTATGGGGCAAAGGTGGATGAAGAGCGCGTCAGGGACCAGGAGCGCCTGATCAAAAAGGCCCGGAAGCAAGAAATCGAAAAGAAAAAGGCGGAGGCTGAGAGGGCCAGGAGGGCTGAAAACAGGCAAAAAGCGTTGCGGGCCATCGGTATCACGGCCTGCGTGATCTTAGTATTCTCCCTGGTGATATGGGGAGGGTCAAGGCTTCTTGCGCAGACCGGAACTCAGGCTGGAGAGATCGCTTTCGCTGGCGCAAAGGGCACTTTTCCGCCTGTTGATTATTTGGACCCCATTCGAAAATAGTTGTTTATCATTATATGAAGTGTAATGCTTGCCTCACTGTGCTAGATGTAGTATACTATATAGTGATATCGTATGTTCTTGTTCAATTTAAGTACAGCATAAGCAAGGAGGCGCCCTCATGCCGCGCAAAACTCGCCCGTTGGAGATGATTGTCCGCGATCCATGGCTGGAGTCCTACGAGACCGAGATTCGGTTCCGGTTGGCCCGCCATGCGGCGATGAGGCGCAGATTGTTGCCTGACGGCGGCCGGCTGCGGGATTTTGCCAACGGTCATATGTACTATGGAATCCACCTGACACCTCAGGGATGGGTTTACCGGGAATGGGCGCCTCAAGCCAAATCGCTTCATTTTTTCGGTGAGTTCAACGACTGGAACCGAACATCCCACCCCATGGTTCGAAAGGATGAAAATACCTGGGAGCTCGTCATGCCGGGGGTAAAATCCCTTGCCCATGGGCAAAAGGTTCTCGTCCAGGTGGAAGGCGCGGATGGAAAGATCCGTGACCGGATTCCCCTTTATATCAGGCGGATTGCCAAAATGGAGGAATCAAAGGCGTTTGTAGGGGAGATTTGGGCGCCGGATGTCCAGTTCCCATGGACCGACGCCATGTTTAGCCCTGTGCGGGCCAGGCCGCTGCTCATCTACGAAGCCCATATCGGCATGTCGCGGGAAGTGGGCGGCATTGGAACCTACGAAGAGTTTACCCGGGATATGCTTCCGCGAATCCAGCGGGCAGGGTATACCGCCATTCAGCTCATGGGGGTCATGGAGCATCCTTATTACGCATCCTTTGGCTATCAGGTGACGAATTTCTTTGCAGCCAGCGCATGGTATGGCACGCCGACGGATCTGAAGGTGCTGGTCAATACGGCCCATGAGATGGGCCTTGTGGTGTTGCTGGACTTGGTACATGCCCATGCTTCCGGCAATTATGCCGAGGGCATTGCGGACTTTGACGGCACGGAGCAGCAGTTCTTTCATGTGGGCACAAAGGGGTTTCATCCTGCCTGGGGCAGCCGGATCTTTGATTACGACAAGCCACAAGTGCTGCACTTCCTGCTCTCCAACATCAAGTTCTGGATGACCGAGTACCATTTCGACGGTTTTCGATTCGACGGCGTTACTTCCATGCTCTATCAGGATCATGGCTTGGGCAAGGCGTTTACCGGCTATGACGACTATTTCAATGACAATTTAGACGTAGGCGCAGCCGTATACCTGATGCTTGCCAACGAGTTGACCCATAGCCTGAAACACAACGCTCTAACCATCGCCGAGGATGTCAGCGGCATGCCGGGCTTGTGCCTTCCTGTTCGGGAAGGTGGCTTCGGCTTTAGCTTCCGCTTGGGTATGGGGGTGCCGGATTTCTGGATTCGCGCTCTGGAAAAGCGGGATGAGGATTGGGATATGGGGGAGCTGTGGCATGAGATGACCACCCGCCGCCCCGGTGAGCCTGTAATCGGCTACAGCGAAAGCCATGACCAAGCGCTAGTGGGGGACAAGACGTTGATTTTCCGCCTCGCGGACGCCGCCATGTATACCGACATGAACAAGGGCACCCATAACCAGGTTATCGACAGGGCGATCGCCATGATCAAGCTGATCCGGCTCATCACTGTGATGTTGGCCGGGGAAGGCTATCTGAACTTCATGGGAAACGAGTTTGGACATCCCGAATGGATTGATTTTCCCCGGGAGGGAAACAACTGGAGCTATCACTACGCCAGGCGCCAATGGTCTCTGGCGGAAAACCATATGCTCAAGTATGAGTGGATCGGCGACTTCGATAAGGCGATGATCAACCTGATCAAAGCATGCGGGGTTTTGGAAACGCCGGAACCCCAGAGCCTTTGGATCGACCAGGAGCAAAAGATCATCTGCTTCTTGAAATCCGGGCTTTTGTTCGTCTTTAATTTTCATCCCATCCAGTCCCAGCCCGGATTCTTTATTCCCATTCCTCGCGGTGGGAAGTGGCAGGCAATTTTCTCCACGGATGAGGCGCGCTTTGGCGGGGAAGAGCGCATTGACATGCAGTATGTGTACGAAGCGGAGCGCACGGCACGTGGCTTGGGCTTCTCGATCTATATCCCTTGCCGCGCCGCCGTGATCCTCGCGCAGAGAGGGTAAAGGCAGTTATGCGGAGAATTCTTTGTGTTCTCATGGTTTTCTTTACGATGCTGTTGGTGGGCTGCGCCCAGGCATCGGGAGAAACGGAGGTGTTGGTTCTCAAGATCGGCAAGGCGGACGCTATCATCATCATGGCGGAGGGGCACGCGGTGCTGATTGACGCGGGAGAGGCGGAGGATGGGGAAGAAATCCTCCAAAAGCTTGCGGAGCGGAATATTCGGTCCTTGGACGCGATGATCATCACTCACTATGATAAGGATCACGTGGGCGGGGCGGATGCGGTCCTTGAGGGGATCCCGGTACAGGCGGTGTATGACGCCGATTACGAATGCGACAATAACGAGCAATACGAGGAGTACCTTGAGGCCATTCAGGCAACAGGCGTGCCTCGCTATCGGGTGTCCCAGAAGGTTTCTATTTCTTCAGGTTCTTTGTCGTTCACACTGATGCCCACCGATTTTTCCGCCCCGGCTCAGAGCCAACAAGAGGAGATCGACAATGACCAGTCCGTGGTTATCTCTTTGACGGATGGAAGCCATACCTTCTTTTTCGCCGGGGACGCGGAAGAGACCCGTATTGAGGAACTGCTTTCCAATGGGATAAGCCCTCATGATGTTCTGAAAATGCCGCACCATGGCAGAATGAAGAAAAACCTTGCCGCTTTTTTGGATGCCGTGGCCCCTTCTGCGGCCATCATAACCGATTCGGACAAGAATCCCGCGGAGGATGAGGTGTTGGGCTTGCTGAGCGAGAGGGGAATTGCAACTTATGAGACCCGGAATGGGGATATCCTCATAATAAGCGGCAAGAGCGGATTGAGCATCAACCAGTGAATGCACTTGGGCGGCGTTGTGGTGTTTTCTTCATCTATTTTAGGGCAACACCCCACGGGCGCGGGGTGTCGCCCTAAATATTGTTGAGGTTTGGTTGAAAGCATGGCCGTGAAATGATATAATGGCCCATACAAACGAGAAAGAACGCATTGTGTCCTTTGTGGGCTGGCGGATGCATGGAAGTACGGTGTCAAATGTGAAGAAACAACGGTTCTTTCGTCAAACAATATTCGCGACCAGCGGCTTTATTCTCTTTCTATTCATTATTTTGCTGTTCGGTATTTTTAAGGTTTCCATTTCCGGTGTGCTTTTGAGATCAGAAACAAAGTATTTGCTCGATCAAACGCAGATCATTCGCGGCATGTTGGCGACCATCAACCAAAAAACAGAGCTGCTCTCCGCCGATATCGCTTATTGGGATGAAACGATACAATTTCTAAAAGGAGAAAACGAGGGCTTTGTAAAGCAAAATTGGGCTTCCATTTCGCTTCTGGATAGCTATCGCTATAATTTTGTCTACTTCAAGGATATGGGAAATCAGAATTGCTTTGCTGATTTTTTTGATTATCACAACCGGGTGTCTTTAAAAGAGCCTTCCGGGCTCTCGGAAAAAATCGACACCATTGCCACTGAGGTTCTCGCAAACGCTATTTTGGCTGAGGACACAACCAACATAGAACCCTATGTCCGCTCCGGCGTCATCATTCTGGAGGATGTTCCCTATTATGTGGCGGTAGCTCCGGCTTGGCTGCCGGTTCAAGGGATTTTGCCGACCGGAACGGTTGCGATTGGCAGCATACTGACGCATGAGTATTTTTCAGAGCTGCTCCACCTGGATAACTTTGACTTTTTCTTTGCCCCCGCTAGCGAAGGCGCAGAGGCTGCCGCGAATGAGGATATTTCATTGCTCAGAACGGGGGATTCCATTCGCGCTGCTTTCCACCTGAAGGGCGCCGATGGAACGGACCTGTTGCTCAGCATCTGCACGGACCGGGGCGGCTACAAGGAAGGGCGCCAGGTGATGGATCTCTCCTTATTGAGTATCATTGTCCTGTCTGTTTTGTTTGTGGCTTTTTTCTTTTCCTCCGTGTCAAAAAGAGTGTTCCGTCCGTTGGAGCAGTTGAGCCAGGATATCGGTGAAGTAAGCAACACGGGGGGCGTAAGTGTCCGCAAATACTCACAATCCAAGGAGTACGCGACGCTTTGCAATTCAATCAACGACATGCTTTTGCGGCTAAATCAATCCAGGATTTCTGTCGATGTGTTCCGCCGGATTCTCAACAGCTTGAATGCCATGATCTACGTATCGGATATTGATACCGATGAACTTCTCTTTGTCAACGACATGCTGCTAAAGAATTTTGACATTCATGCGCACGATCTTGGCAAACCATGCTGGACGCAGATGCAGACCGGAATGACGGAGCGCTGCCCCTTCTGCCCGGTGCCGGAGCTATTGGCTCATAAGGACATGGCCGTGACATGGGAAGAGAGGAACTCGGTGACTGGCCGATCCTATTTAAACACGGATTGCCTCATCCCTTGGTATGATGATAAGCTTGCCCATCTGCATCACAGGGTGGATATCACCGATAGCAAAAACGCGGAGGAGTCCCTGGAATATCGTCTCAAACAGCAAGAAATCATGTCGGACATTGCCCAGCAGTTTATCAAAACTCCGGATTTGGTCGCGTTTGTCCAGTATGTCCTGCGGGTTTCAGGGGAGTTCTTATCGGCGGGCAGGGTGTTGCTGACACAGGTCAACCCTGAGACAAACCTGGTTGAGCTGAAGTACGAGTGGCATAATCAATCCCAAGGCCTCATGCCGGTGGGTAATAGGTTCCGCCCATATTCGGAAGGACATCCCATATACGACGCGCTGGTGCGTGACGGCCGTAAGAGCATTACAGCCAGCGATATTCACCGCTATCCAAAGCTGACAAGCATGCGAAATGACGGCGTGAA
>JAVBOX010000097.1:0-5784 GCA_031550095.1 Eubacteriales bacterium | reverse complement strand
GAGTTGGGTTGGTACGGAGAGCCGTCCTCCTTCGCAGGCCATGCTTCATTGAGTATGGTTTGGAGGTTGCCGATAGCGTTATGGGGCGAAACACGCTCGGTAGAGCGGCCTAGGCCGACGCTTTGATAGTTAAAGCCGGTGCCGGCTTGGCTAAACAAAAAGCTTTTCGTAACGTTATTGTTCTTGAAGAAATCGGCGATGCTTGTGCCTGACTCCGATTGGCCGCCCCAGAAGATCAGAGGGCAATCCCATTCCTGGCGGATTTCGCAGTTATGCCAGCGAGCCGACCGGATCGGGCCGACCAAGTCGGGATGATTGTCGCTATAGACCACTGTGTAGCGGGTATGGGCGGGGCCCCAGATGATAGACTCATATACGATATCCGCCTCAGATAGATTCCATTGAGGACGAGCCTGATTGGCATTGCTGATCTGAACGACCATGGGCCGATAGGCTCCCTGCCAATCCAAACCTGTGGTAGGCGACTTACCCTCCGGCACCTCATTTCCGCCATGGGCGCCAGTGGAGGATGTCTTGGGCATGGTGACCGCATTGGACGTCATTGGCGCCGCGGACGCAAAGGATGAAATGAGTACGACAACAAGCAAGAGAATGCTAAACAACCGAATTCTTTTAAGAAACAAAGACTCACACCTCCGTCATATTGACAGTGTCACATGATTGTCACACCTTGGGTCAACAGGCAATATTCGCTGTGATTGTATTAATTCCTTCCCATTTGGCCCATTTTTCTATTTTTTCCACTGTCTTCATCACATAAGACGAATCTAACCCCAATCGGATTCCATTTAATTTTAAATGCAGGAAAGAATAAATAATATTTCAATAATTTAGTTTTTTGGAAGGATTTTTCGCCGGAAACGTAGTATAATATGAGCCGTGCTGCATATTTTCCGAATAGCTCTCGCCACAATCATCCGAGCCGCACGCTAAGGAGGAACAACATGTCGCTTTCCATTTCATCCCGCTGTTCCAGGATCACCCCTTCTGCAACTCTCTCCATCGACGCGCGGGCAAAGGCCCTGAAAGCTGAAGGACAGCGGATCATCGGTTTCGCCGCGGGGGAGCCGGATTTTCCCACTCCAGAATACATCTGCGACGCCGCCCGAGAGGCTATCGCCAAAGGAATGACCCGCTACACCGCAACCGGCGGGACCCTGGAGCTCAGGCAGGCCATCTGCGCCAAGCTCGCCCGAGAAAACGACCTTACCTACACGCCAGACCAAGTTCTGGTCACCAACGGCGCGAAGCAAGCGCTGTTGCAAGCCTTTTTGGCGTTGCTGAATCCAGGCGACGAAGTGTTGCTGCCTTCTCCCTGCTGGGTCAGTTATCCCGAGATGATCCGCATGGCTGACGGCGTGCCCGTCTTTGTTCCTTCCACCGAGGAGAACAGCTTCATGCCCACCGCCCAGGGCATCGCCCAACGAATCACCCCCAGAACGAAAGCTCTTCTGATCAACTCCCCCTCAAACCCAACAGGCTGCGTCTACCCCGAGGAGCTCGTGCGGGAGTTGGCGGAAATCGCCATTGAGAAAGAGCTTTTTGTTGTCTCCGACGAGATATATGAGCAGTTGATCTACGACGGCCATAAGCATACATCCATCGCTTCCCTGGGCGAGAAAACCAAGGCCCAGACCCTTGTGATCAATGGCGTTTCCAAAACCTATGCCATGACCGGATGGCGAATCGGCTATGCCGTTGGCCCCAAGGATATCATCGAAGCCATGACCGCCTATCAGAGCCACGCTACTTCCAATCCCAACTCCATCGCCCAATACGCCTCCATGGAAGCCTTGAAAAACGGCCAAGCCATCATTCAGTCTATGCGGGCTGAATTTGACGCCCGCAGAAAAATGATGGTGGAATGGATCGACCGCATGGATGGGCTTTCCTGCGTAACCCCCCAAGGAGCTTTCTATGTTATGCTCAACTGCAAGGCGTTGCTGAACCGCCGTTATAAGGGGACACCCATAGAAGATACGATGAATTTAGCCGCCATGCTGCTTGAAGAGGCGAAAGTCGCCGTGGTGCCCGGCGATCCCTTCGAGGCCCCCGGCTATTGCCGCCTGTCCTATGCCATTTGCCGGGATGATATCGCCCAAGGCCTATCCGCCATCGAAGCGTTCGTGAAGTCGCTGGAGCCGGTTTAAGGATCGTAGCGGCGGGAAAGGGGACGCCAAAGGCGCTGCCCATTGGATCCCGTTCGAGCGCTTTGGCCTTGAATATCCCCCCATTCCGCCTCGCAGCGGGGATGGGGGGCATTTTATCACGCTCCCGTGTAAAGATAGAATCTTTCGCGCATCAAGTGACGGTCAGCAGATCTGTTTGAACTTCATGAGCACCTCTTCAAACCAATCCAGCGCCTCCCGCATTGGCACTGGTGTGGCCATATCCACGCCCGCCAGCTTTAGGGCTTCCAATGGCGGCAGAGATCCTCCAGCCGACAGAAAACGCATATACCCATCCACAGCGGCCTTGCCCTCCCGGAGAATCTTCCGGGCGATGCAAACGGCGGCCGAAAAGCCCGTGGCATATTGGTATACATAGAACGCATTGTAGAAATGGGGGATGCGCATCCATTCATTCTCAACGGCCTGATCGACGACGGCGCCTTGTCCGTAGAATTTTTCATTGATGCGGTAGTACAGCCCGCAGAGCGCTTCCCGGGTCAGCGCCTCGCCCCGCTCCTGCATGGCGTGGGTTTCTTTTTCAAAGGTCGCAAAGAGGGTTTGGCGAAAGACCGTCGTCCTGAAATGCTCCAGCAACGCGCCAAGAAGGGATTGCTGGGCGGTAAGCTCCGGGTGCTTCTCCAGCAGATAACAGCTCAGCAGGATCTCATTGACTGTGGAGGCCACCTCCGCGGCAAAGAGGGTGTAATCCGCCTTGGCGTATGGCTGAGCGGCATTCGAAAAATAGGAGTGCATGGCGTGACCCAGCTCATGGGCAAGCGTGGAGGCGCTATCCAGGGTTCCTTCGAAGTTCATCAGAACATAGGGATGTGAGTCATAATTGCCCCAGGAATACGCGCCGTGATGTTTTCCGGCATTTTCGTACACATCCACCCAGCCGGCTTCCTTGGCCTTTCGAATCACGTTCACATAATCCGCGCCTAGCGGCGCAAGGGCCTCCAGGACCAAGTCATAAGCCTGATCATAGGTCAGCTTCAAGGAAAAATCTTTGGCCGTATCCGCATACAAATCCCACAGATGGAGCGTATCCAGGCCAAGGGTTTTCCGTTTCAAAGCCTGATATCGGTTCAAGGCGGGCAGCCGGTCATCGATGGCGGTGATCAGCGCGTCATAGACCGGCACGGGAATCTCGCTGCTGAACAGGGCAGCTTCAATCGCCGTCGGGAACTTATGGGCCTTCGCGTCAAACAGATCCGCCTTCACAGATGCCGCGTACATGGCGGCAAAGGTGTTCCCAAATTTGCCGTAGGCATTCATGACCGCCTCATAAGCATCCTTTCGCACCCGGCCATCCCGGCTGCCCAGCAATGTGAGGAAGCGGGCGTCGCTGACAGTGACTCGCTTGCCGTCCTCGCCTTTGATGGTAGGAAAGGATAGATCCGCCTCCGTAAAAAGCGTATAGATATTGCCAGGAGCGCCGCCGATCTCCTCTGCCTCCGCCAGCAAGGCCTCCTGCTCCGCGGGAAGCGTATGTGGCCGGCTTCGCAAAACGTCCCAGAGCAAACGGTCGTAATCCGCAAAATCCGGATCGGCAATGCAGCGTGTGAGCAGCGCCTCGGGCATCGCCAGAAGCGCGGGGCGCAGAAAGGCACAGGCGGCGCCTACACGAGCGCCCAGTGATTCCGCACGGTCAACCATTCCCTGGGATTGAGGCAACCGGCTGTCCTCATCCCGGCGCATCCGGGCATAACTAAAGAGCTTATTGAAAAGCCGGCTCAATGCCATGACGGCTTTAAGCACCGACAAAATACCTTCCGGCGTCGGGGTCAACGCCTCCTCCACCTTGAGGAGCTCTTGGATTTTCTCCTGAACCCTTGAAAAGTCCGCTTCCCAGACTTCCGCCGACGGATATATATCCTCCAAGCACCACATGTCCTTTGGATCAATCGCCTTTCGGGGGCGTATCACCGTTTGCTTGCTCATGTCTCATTGGCCCCCTTGTTTTTGGAATGCCTCTTATGATATTGTTGCCTCAAACGCTTGATCCTCATACCAATCCAAAAACCATGAGCCTTTCCGGACACCTGGTGGGCAATGGATCGGACGACCTCCCGGGCGGAGGTATCGGCAACATCCCGCAGATGGGGCAAAAGGCCCAGAACACAGGCAAATCGCAGGACGCCGGACACCAGAAAGATATAGTTATAGCGGCTCAGCTGAAAGCCAAGAACCCGCCAGTTCAGCTCCTCCAGCCGAATCAGAGGCCCGGACATCAGCAAACCGCCCAGGAAATTCGAGAGGGCTGTGCCAAAAAGCTGGGTGCAGGTGAAGAATACCGCCACATACATGGATCGGTTGTGGCCGGGTGCCTTGGCCAAGTACATATTCTGCTGTCCAATGTCGCTGGCGGGCCACGCCATGCCGGATATCGCGTGGGCAAAGGGCAGAATCAAAAAGGACCGAGGCCCGACGAATACATAGGTCAAGGGGAGCAGCATACAATATAGGCCCGCCAGCTGGACGATGGGCTGGTTGCCATAGCGATCCATCTGCCGCCCCCACCAGCCGATGATCAGCACGGTGGTAATGTTGGGGATGATTTGGTTATAGACGGTAATTTCCGTAAATGTCATGCGAGCATGCTCCAGGAAGAGCACGTTGCCAAAGGGACCGGAAATGTTTACGGCGAAAAACCAGAGAGTAAAATAGCCAACAATTTTCATATAGCTCCGATCCGAAAGAACGGACCGAAGCATGGCGCCAAAGCTCTCCCCTTTTCCCTTATGTTCCTGCATGGGAGGGAAATGGATATTGAAGAAGCAGCAAATATCCAAGCAACCGAATATCCCCGCGATCACCAGCACAATTGTAAAGGCAATGTGGCTGTCCACGGCATCCATGATCCAACTGACAAAGAGGCCAGCCAGAATACCCGCCAGCAGCGACACCGCTTGCCGCGCGGAGAAATACCGGCCCCGGATGCGCATGGGAACCAAATCGGTGATCAGCGAATAGAACGTCACATTAAGGAACGATCCGCCCCCCGCCGATACGGCCAAAAGAACCATCAACATCATAAGGCGCATGCTCGCCTTGTCCATGGGGATCAAGTAGGGAATCAGGCCGATAATAACCCAAGTAAAGCGGTGAACAAAGCCAAACACCAGGAGCAGAGCACGGCGCTTTTGCCATTTCTCCAGGCAATAGGAGGCGAAAATCTGCATTGTGGACGCGGCGACCGGTATGGCCGAAATGATGCCGAGGGTTAAAGAATCAGCCCCAAGCATCCGTTGAAAGCCTGTCCAGGCGGCACCGGAGGTGATATTGACAAATACCATGCTGAACGTAACCGCCAAAATCGCGGTGTTTAGACTCTTCTGCACATCCTGGGAGAGGCCCGTTGTATCGTAAAGTTGGATGTGCGGCTTCGTAAACTTAAAGCGGCGCTTTCTATTCATGAGGAAACGCGTCCCCTATGCTTTCTTAATTTATTCGTCGTCCAGGTTTGCCCGCTTCAGCCGGGACAGATTGGGCCCTTCGTGAGAAAACTGCCCGGGTTCCGGCCCGCGGTTTACAGGTCTTCTTAAATACAACGCGCAGGTAACCCCGCCAAGCAAAACGGTGAAGACGGCGT
>JAVBOX010000140.1:0-16217 GCA_031550095.1 Eubacteriales bacterium | reverse complement strand
GCCTTTGATATAGCTTTTTGTTGGGATCGTAGTTGGATACGCGCTCCTTCTCCACCACGGGCGTAAGCTCCAGCCCACGGCTCCGCCCGGGAGCCGCGCCGCCGGGACGTGAGCCCATGCCTCCAGGGCCGCCTGGACGAGGCGCTCCCTGCCCGCCGGCATATGGCGGGCGAGCTCCACCGGGGCCTCCCGGGCCTCCAGCCGGACGGCCATAGGGGCCTTGCTGCGCTCCGGGTGCCGGGCGCCCATAGGGACCTTGCTGCGCTCCGGGCGCCGGGCGCCCATAGGGGCCTTGCCCCTGCTGCGCTCCAGGCGCCGGACGCCCATAGGGACCCTGCTGCGCTCCGGGTGCCGGGCGCCCATAGGGACCTTGCTGCGCTCCGGGCGCCGGGCGCCCATAGGGACCCTGTTGCGCTCCGGGCGCTGGGCGCCCATAAGGGCCTTGCGCTCCAGGCGCCGGACGGCCTAACTGACCGGGAAGGGCTGATGCCGCCGGCCTCTGGGGCATTGGCTGCTGCTGCTGAGGCGCACGCTGGGGCGCCACAGCAGCGGGAGACTGAGCAAAAGCAGGCATAGGCACAGCCGCTTGGGCCGAAGCTTTGACGGCGGCAGGTTTGGGAGCAGACGCGGCGAGTTCTTCCACGGGGAGACCCGCCTCTTCAACAGCGAGTATCGCGGGAGCAGGCGCTTCAACAGGCGCTTGCTTTTCGGGCATTTCAGAAACAGGAATAGGCTCGGGTCCAGGCTCGATAACAGACATAGGCATAGGTTCCGGTTTGGGCACCGGTTCAGTCACCGGGTCCTCATCCACCATGATCCACGCTGTGCTTTGCTGCTCCAGAGCAATGCGCTGCTGCTCTAGGCGCTCCTTATCACGGCGTTCTTCTTCTTCCTGCAGGAAGACATGCTCCATCCTCTTCAAGGAGGTCAATGTTTCATTTGCGCTCCTTGAAACGCGCAGCAATTCTTCCAGCAGCCTGCCAGCTCCCAGCGATAATTCCTTTGTCGCTTCCTGTACCTTGACTTTGGTCATTAAGCCCTTGCACCCCCGCATTGTATTGCATCAAAATGTTTTGATTCCACTCAACAGCAAGAGAATCCGTTCCGCCAGTGCGCCTTTCTTGACCGCTACAATCAAGCGATCCGGCTTTCCTATAGCCTTTCCAAGCTGATCGGCGGTTATCATCCAAAGCGGCACAGACCGCGCCTGGCATGCCGACTGGTACTTATCCCGCGTGTTGCCTGATGTATCCGCGTCCAGCAGCACCATCGCGGCCTTCCCGGACCGCAAGGTCCGCTCCACGGTGTCGTCACCGCTGACCACCTGCCCAGCCCGCATCGCAATTCCCAGCAGACTAAGGGCCTTCGCCTCATTCATTTTGGGCGATGGAGGCATTGAGCGCCTCAAACACGGCCGGGCTGATGGGGTGCTCCAGCGCTCTCTCCAACTGGCGGGTCTTTACCGCCTTTTGCAGGCACTGGATGTCGGGGCACACATACGCGCCTCTGCCGGGCATCTTCCCCGTTCGGTCCATGGCAATCTCTCCTTCCGGAGGTTTCACCACCCGGAGCAGCTCGCGCTTGGGCCGCATTTGGCGGCATCCCACGCACATGCGCAAGGGAACCTTTCGCGGTTTCACGTCTCCGGTTCCTCCAAGGAGATGTCCGCGAACGGATCCTCCAACTCTTCCATGTCTGGCATTTCATCCAGGATGGCTGGGTCGTCCATTTCATCCAAGCTTCGGCTTAGCATGTCTTCGGCCTGAGACTGGCTCTTGATATCGATCTTCCAACCGGTCAGTTTCGCGGCAAGCCGCGCGTTTTGCCCTTCCTTGCCGATAGCCAGGGACAGCTGGTTATCCGGAACGATCACGCGGCACGCTTTCGCGTCCTCAGCTATAAATACGCTGAGAACACGGGCGGGGTTCAACGCATTGGCGATAAATTCCGCGGGATCGGGAGACCACTTGATGATATCGATCTTCTCGTTCTTTAATTCCTGCACAACCCGCTCCACCCGTGTGCCGCGAGGACCCACGCAGCTTCCCACGGGATCGATCATCGGGTCGATGGAATACACGGCCATTTTCGTGCGAGAACCCGCCTCTCGGGCAATGGATTTTATCTGCACGATGCCCGACTGAATTTCCGAGGATTCCAGCTCAAACAGGCGTTTCACAAGGCCCGGGTGGGTTCTGGATACCAACACCTGGGGCCCTTTGGACGTGCGCTGCACCTCCAGAACATAGACCTTTACCCGGTCATTGATGCTAAGGTCCTCCCCGGGCATTTGCCCCTGAGCCTCGATGACGCCTTCCGTCCTGCCAAGCTCAACGTAGACGTTCTTTCCCTCAATGCGCTGCACGATGGCGGTGAGAATCTCGTTTTCTTTTTCGATATATTCATCGTACATGATGCCCCGCTCCGCTTCCCGGATGCGCTGGACAATCACCTGCTTGGCTGTCTGAGCCGCGACACGGCCAAAATCCCCCGGGGTAACTTCCACCCGGACGATATCCCCCACCTCAAAGTTGGGCTGGATTTTTCGGGCATCCGTCAAGGAGATTTCAACGGAGTCGTCGGCAACCTCGTCCATGACAATCTTTCTGGCAAAGACCTGGACCGCACCCGTGGTCTGGTCGATGGTCACATCCACATTCTGAGCGGTTACAGCGCTTTTTTTCAGGCTCTTCCGGTACGCGGATTTCAGCGCCTCTTCAATCGCGCCAAAGAGAATGTCCTTGCTGATCCCCTTCTCCTTTGCCAGCAGGCCTACCGCTTCGATCACGTCTTTGTTCATGGTTCGCCCAATTCCTCCTCATCCTCGAAAACAAGCACGGGTTTGATCAACGCCGCGTCTCGCCGTAAAAAGGGGCGGTCCCCTGCCGTGGTCCGGATTGTGAAGCCTTCTTCATCGTAGCCGATCAGCATTCCCTGGTAAACTTTGGCGCCATCCAAAGGTTTGTAAAGCTTTACCTCAATTTCGCCGCCCATTGCCTTTGCGAAATCCCGCTCATTTTTCAGCGGCCTGTCCACGCCTGGGGAACTGATCTCAAGGAAATCATAATCGATCGTTTCAAGGCGCGGCTGTATGGCACGATGATACCGCTCACAGTCATCCAGTGAAATGCCGTTAGGCTTATCCAAATATACACGCAAATAACGCCCAGGCCCTTCTTTCACGAGCTCGGCGTCAATCCATTCATAGCCCATCTCTGCCGCAAGGTGCTGGCTTAAGGGAATAACGTAATTGTGAAAATCCTGCTTTGCCATTTTTTCTCCCTATAGGAAGTTGGTTGCCGCTCATGCTTTGCCCAATAGAAAAGAGCGGGACGGTCCCACTCTCTACAACGCACAATATCGCATCAAACAGAAACCCAGATCTCATTCTACCACAAAAGCATATGGAAAACAAGTCTAAATGCATGCCTCATCAAAAAAACCCAAGCTAGAACAGCGATACCTGGCTGGTTTCCGACAGATCCGCCAAAACCCCATAGTTCCGAAGGCTTTCCATGACAGCGCTGGAAACCTTTGACCGGATTTTAACATCCTCAATGGATAAAAAGGGCCCCGCCTTCCGCACTTCGCAAAGGGATTGCGCGGCGGAAAGGCCGATGCCGGGAATCGCGGTGAAAGGCGGCAATATCCCTTCATCCATCATTTGAAAATCCGAGGCGTCCGAAGCGTATAAATCGATGGGCAAAAACTTAAGTCCCCGCGTCACCATCTCCAGCGCCAGCTCCACAAGGATCACCTGATCCTTCTCCGCAGCCGTCAGTTCCTTCCAGCGGGTGTCATAATCATCCAGCAGCTCTTTGAGGCTCTCCGCGTCCCCGCCCATGATGCCAATGTCGAAAGCGGTCGCCCGAATGGTATAATACGCCGTATAATACGCCTTAGGCCTATACACCTTAAACCAGGCGACCCGAAGCCCCATGGTCACATAGGCGGCGGCGTGGGCTTTGGGGAACATATATTTAATCTTTTTACATGAATCAATAAACCACTCCGGTGTGTTGGCGGCTCGCATAGCCAGCTCCATCTGGGTTGTCAGGCCTTTTCCCTTCCGGACGGACTCCATGGTGTTAAAGGCGATAACGGGTTCAACGCCCAGCAGCATCAGCGCGTTCATGATGTCGTCCCGGGTACAAATGCACTCCGAAAGGGTGGCCGTCCTGGAGGCGATAAGGTCGGACGCGTTGCCCAGCCATACATCCGTACCATGGGACAGGCCTGAAATCCGCACCAGTTCCTCCATGGTGCTAGGCTTTGTGGCATCCAGCATGCCGCGGACAAACCGGGTGCCAAACTCCGGAATGCCCAGGGTGCCAGTTGTGCAGCGTATCTCCTTCTGTGTCACGCCAAGAGCGTTTGGGCTGGTGAAAAGGGACATGACATCGGGATCGTTCAGGGGGATTTCCAGGGCCTTGACCCCGGTCAGCCGCTCCAGCATGTTTATCATGGTCGGATCGTCATGGCCCAGGATATCCAGCTTCACAAGGACATCGTGCATGGACCCGAAGTCGTAATGGGTGGTGACAATTGCGCTCTCCGTATCATCCGCCGGGTGCTGAACGGCGGTAAATTGATAGATTTCATAGTCCTTGGGCAGTACGACAATGCCGCCGGGATGTTGCCCCGTGGTGCGCTTTACACCCACGCAACCCGCCACAAGCCTGCTTTTCTCGGCCTCCGTAGCGTACTTTTCTCTCTCCTCCAGATATTTGCTCACATACCCATAGGCTGTTTTCTCGGCCAATGTGCCGATGGTACCGGCTCGAAACACATTGTCCACGCCGAAAAGCTCCTCCACATACTTATGGGCTTTGGGCTGATACACACCGGAAAAGTTCAGGTCAATATCGGGGACCTTATCGCCCTTAAAACCGAGGAAAACCTCAAAGGGAATGTCATAGCCGTCCCGCTTTAGATTCGCGCCACAGCGGGGGCACGCTTTTTCCGGAAGGTCCACACCCATGCTGGCAAGCTCATGCCGCTCATCAAAGAGAGCCCAATGGCAAGCCGGGCAGAGATAATGAGGCGGCAGCGGATTGACCTCCGTAATTCCGCACATGGTCGCCACAAAGGAGGAGCCCACCGAACCCCGAGAGCCAACCAGATATCCATCTGAGAGGGATTTTTGCACCAGCTTTTGCGCTATGTTGTAAAGCGTGGCAAAGCCATAGCCAATGATGGACGATAGCTCCTTGTCCAGCCGCGCCTGGACATTTTCCGGCAGTGGGTTCCCATAGACGCGCATGGCTTGCTCAACCGCCATATCGCGGATGGTATCCGCCGCGTCCTCCCAGAAGGGCTGAAAGGTTTCCTTTCCCTCGGGATGGGCCGGGAACAGATGCACATCCCCCACCTTGTCGGCGATCTTCCGCGGGTTTGTCACGACCACCTCAAAAGCCTTCTCCTCGCCCAGGTAGGAGAACTCCTCAAGCATTTCCGTGGTCGTCTTGAAATAGAGAGGGGGCTGCTCGTCCGCGTCGTCAAATCCCCTTCCGGCCATCAGAATGGCTCGGGCCGTGGCATCCTGCTTGCGCAGGAAATGGACATCCCCCGTGGCAACCACGGGAATGCCGAGCTTCATGCCAAGGGCCACAATTTTTTGGTTCAGCGCCCTAAGCTCGTTCACATCCTTAGCAGCGCCTTCCCGAATCAAGAACTCGTTGTTGCCCACGGGTTGTATTTCCAGATAATCATAAAACCTGCCGATGCGGGAAAGCGCATGGTCGTCCTCCCCGGAAAGCACCGCTTGGAACAGCTCCCCGGATTCGCAGGCGCTGCCCACAATGATTCCTTCCCGCCACTTCTGCAGCAAATCCCTGGGGATGTGGGGACGCTTATGGTAGTAATGGAGATGGCCCTCCGACACAAGCCGGTTCAGGTTCGTGATGCCTTGCTGGGATATGGCCAGCAGGATGATATGCCGGGATTCACCAATGGCACCGCCGGAAAAGGCCATGTTGAGGGTTTTGAGATCCATCACATCCTTTGCCCGGGCAATCTGCAGCATCTTCATGAGCATTTGGGCCGTCGCCCTGGCGTCATGCAGCGCCCGGTGGGCTTCTTTCAGGCTGATTCCCACATGGCGGCAGACGGCCCCAAGGCGATGGCTTTTCAAGGACGGATAAGCCTTGCGCGCAAAGGTAAGCGTATCAAGAACCGGGCCTTTCCACGAAAGCCCGCACCGGGCAAGCTCTTCCCGGAGGAAGGATACGTCGAAAGACGCGTTATGAGCCGCGATTGGCGCGTCTCCAATAAAGTCCAAAAAGGACTGGGCGACATCCACAAATTTGGGCTCCCCCCGAACCATCGCCGTAGTGATGCCCGTAATTTCGGTAATCCTGGTGGGAATGAGGATGCCGGGATTGATGAGGACGGAAAACTCGTCTTCAATCACGTCTCCCCTGATCCGCACCGCCCCAATTTCAATGACCCGGTTATTTCGCGGCGAAAGGCCTGTGGTTTCAAAGTCAAACACGATGATCGGGCTGGACAGCGGGCGGTCGTCCGCGTTTTCCACCACCGTGTTCTCGTCTATCAGGTAGCCCTCCATGCCGGGAATAAGCTTGATGTTGTTCTTTTTCGCGGCCGCAAATGCCTCGGGAAAGGCTTGTACCACCCCATGATCCGTAATCGCTATCGCCGAATGGCCCCATTGGGCCGCCTGGCGAATCAGCGACTCGGCGGAGCTAACGCCGTCCATGCTGCTCATCTGTGTATGCAGGTGAAGCTCCACCCGCTTCTCTTCAGCGGTATCCAGGCGTTTTTCCGCCTCGGCGGCCTCGATGCTGGAGATCAAGATCCCTGGTTCCTTGGTGAACTTGTCATATTGGCAATCCCCTTGAACGGTGACGAACCCCCCCGCATGCAGTTTGGAGCAGATGCCTTCCACACGGGCGACGTCCTCAGTGGTTGGCGAGTTACTTGTCGGTCCTTCTTCCCCGTTGGCGCGGCGGAAGCGATAGCGGAGGAACGCCTTGCACCCTATGGTACCCATATAATCCGTCAGGGAAAAGCTCAGCAGGCGGGTCTCCCCGCCCTTCAGCTCTTTGGTTTCCACGGCGATGATTTCGCCCCGCACAACAACATTGCCGGTAACCTCACCAAGACTGCTAATGGGTACGGGGGACTCCTGAATGGCTGAGCCGTAAATCCGCTTCTCGTCTTTTTTCTTTTTGATGGATTCATCGACTTCCTTGGCAGCTTGTTCCGCTTGCAGCCTTAAGGCCTCCTGGGCTTTCACTTCCAGCTCTCGAAGCCTTTCCATCTGGGCCTTTACATCCTCTTCGCAGATGAGAATCGTCTCAACGCTCATGCGAAAAACGTCCGACATGAGCTGCGTCAGGCGCTTCCCCAGATCCACATGGCTCACATAGCGAAGCGCCGCCTCCGAGGAGACGGATACGCGAAGCCGATCCCCCTCCATTCTCCACTTGGCGTCCTTCAGCCAGGGAGAAATGCCGGGGGAGGATCGAACTAGGCAGCTGATGATAAACGGAACAAACGAACACAAGTCCTGCCGAACGGCATCCTGAAGGGCAGGGCTGCAGACGCGAAGGGAAACCCGCATACCGGAAAAAGCCTTGCTGAACGCCTTTTGAATGGAAAGATACTCCATCTCCTCCACCAGCGTGTCCGAAAGAAAGCTAATAAACAGGCGGGTTGCGTTCCGATCCACCAGCACCTTTTCCAGGGTCAAATGATCGGCCAGCGATCCCAGCTCACTGGGGATGAGCGCTTTCCAGTTCATGGTTATTACTCTCTTGCTTTCTAAATTCCCAAAGTGCCCGGAGCAGCGCCTCCCCTGGATCTCCCTCGATTTTTTCGGGAGGATTTCCCCTTCGGAAGAGGACGCTGCCGGACAAGCCGCCCGCAATGCCCAGATCAGCCTCCCGGGCTTCTCCCGGGCCATTTACCACGCAGCCCATGACAGCTACCCTAATCGGCTGTTTCCAGTCCTGGGTTTCCATCTCAACGCGTCTTGCGATGCCCGCCACATCCATACAGGTGCGCCCGCAGGTTGGGCATGAAATGACATCCACCCCGCCCCGGAAGCCCAAGGCTTTCAGGATTTCCACGGCGGCCTTTGGCTCCTCCACAGGATCGCCGGAAAGGGAGACCCGTATGGTGTCGCCAATTCCGTCGATGAGCAAAGCGCCGATGCCGATGGCGGACTTTAACGTGCCCCTTCCCGGCAGACCCGCCTCCGTCACTCCCACATGGAGCGGGTAGTCGCACCGGCTGGAAAGCAACCGATATGCGGCCACAGTTTCCTTGGCGGAGGAAGCCTTGGCCGAGATCACAATTTCGTAAAACCCACAGTCTTCCAATAGGCGGGCGTGATGCAGAGCGCTTTCCGCCAGGGCTTCAGGGGTTGGTCCCCCATGCTTGGCCAGCACATCCCTCTCCAGGGAACCCGCGTTCACGCCGATGCGTATGGGCACGGAATGGGCTTTGGCGCACTCAGCCACAACGCGCACATTAGCGGGACCGCCAATGTTTCCAGGGTTTACCCGCAACTTGCTTATGCCGTTTTCCATGGCCAAAACCGCCAGCCGGTAGTCGAAATGAATATCCGCCACCAAGGGAACCGGGGAGTGGTCCACCAGGGCTCGGACCACTCCCGCGCACGCCTCGTCATAGACCGAAACCCGCACGATATCACAGCCGGCTTCCGCCAAAGCCACGATTTGGGCCAGCGTTTTCTCCACATCCCTGGTGTCCGTGTTGGTCATGGACTGGATGGAGATCATGGCGCCGCCGCCAATGGCCACTTGGCCACAATGCACCCGCCGCGTCATTTGGCCAGCCTCAGGATGTCCTGATACATGGCAATTCCCATAATGCCGATGAGTAGGGCGAATCCGATGAGAATGACCGTGCCTTCCTTTCGGGGATCCAGGCGCTTTCCCCTTACTTTCTCAATGAGCAGGAAAACCAGCTTGCTGCCGTCCAGGCCGGGAATGGGCAGCATATTGAAGAGGCCCAGGTTGACGCTGATCATGGCGGCCAGATTCATGTAGCTCATAATGCCCCCTACCTGGGTCTGTTCCTTAATGGCGACAACCGTTCCGATGGGGCCGGATAAATCCTCCACCCCTTGTCCCTTAAAGACCAGATCCCGGAGCACATTTACAATCATGACGGACATTTGGGCCATGGTATCCAAAGAGCCCCGAAGGGATGGCCCAAAGCCAAGTTTCTGGGAAATCACCCTGTCCTGCCGATACTCAATGCCGATCATCGCGCGGTTTTCAGCCTCCACCCACAGCGGTGTCGCCTCAATGACGATGGTCTCCCGGCCTCGCTGAAGTCCAAAGGCAATTTCCCCATCTCCGGCGGCCGCGATTGCCTGGGATGTCTCCGAGGCGGATTCAACCTGCGTTCCGTTGATGCTAACGATCTGGTCCCCAGGCAGAAAGCCTGCCTCCTCCGCCGGAAGGCCTGGAATGACTCCCCCTATAACGGGCTCCAGGTCCACAGGAAGGCCAACGGCAAAGAAGATGAGAAACAACAGCGCAAAGGCCGTGATGTAGTTCATCAGAGGCCCAGCAATCGAAATGAACGCCCGCTTCCAGATCTTCTGCTTGGAGTAGGCTCCCGGCTGGTCGACCACTCCATCCTCATCATCCGCCATGAACCGGCAATAGCCGCCCAAAGGCAGAATGCGCACGGTATACGTCACGCCGGCTTCCGATTTTTTGGACCATAATTTCTTGCCAAAGCCGACAGAAAACTCCACAACAGGGACGCCAGTCAAGCGGGCGCCCCAGAAATGGCCCAGCTCATGGAGCAAAATGATGATGCCCAGCAGCAAAATGGCCAGAATCCAATAGGCGATATTGATCAAGTCAAACCTCCAAATTTTTGTCCTTGCGGTAGTTTATGAAAGCAGAAGCCTTGCCATGCGGCGGGCTTCCGCATCCGCGTGGCGCACGTCGTTCAGGGTGTTCACAGGGCCTATGGGCATTCTTTGCAGCACATCTCGGGTGGTCCGATATATGCGTCCAAATGGGATGCGCTGAGCCAAAAAGGCCTCCACCGCGATTTCATTCGCGGCATTCAGCACAGCCCCGGCTGTTCCCCCAGCATGAAGCGCATCATATGCCAAGGCAAGCCCCGGGAACTTGGCGTGGTCAGGGGTTTCAAATGTCAGACGCCCTACCTTGGCAAAATCCAGGGGATCCCCGGGTAAAGCGAGCCTCTCCGGGTAGGACATGGCGTACAGGATGGGCAGCCGCATGTCCGGATACCCCATCTGAGCGAGAACAGCCCCATCGGCAAACTCAACCATGGAATGAATGATGCTCTCTGGATGGATCGTCACATGGATTTGATCCGGTGACAAGCCAAAGAGCCAATACGCCTCGATGACCTCCAGGGCTTTGTTGAGCATAGACGCGGAATCAACGGTGATCTTTCGCCCCATGGCCCAGTTGGGATGCCGAAGCGCTTGGGAAACCGTGGCGGTTTCGATGGCTTGGGGTTCCCAAGTCCGAAAAGGGCCGCCGGACGCAGTGAGAATGACGCGCACAGGGACATTGCCGTCTGCTCCGCGAAGGCACTGAAAAACGGCGCTATGCTCGCTATCCACCGGCAGAAGCACTTGGCCCGCGGCCCGCGCCGCCTCCGTCACTAGGGCGCCGCCAGCCACCAAGGCTTCCTTGTTTGCCAGCAAAACCCGCTTCCCCGCGGAAAAAGCGGACAGCACCGCCGTGAGTCCCGCAAAGCCCACAACGGATACCAACACGTCCTCCGCCTCTGGCAGCGTTGCCGCCGCCAGTAGGCACTCCTCTCCGAACACCCACTGGCAAAACCGGACGTCCCCTGGAATTTCCTTTGGAGGCACCACCAGGCCCGCCATCCGGGGCCGATGCCTGCGAACCTGCTCAAACAGCGCGTCCGCCTTGCTATAGGCCGTCAGCGCTGCCGTCCGAAATCTCTCCGGATACATTCCGATGACTTCCAGCGCCTGGGAGCCTATAGAGCCGGTACTTCCTAGAATCGCTATCTCTCGCAAAGCCGTTCCTCTCTACGCAAACAGTCCCGTCACCATGCAGTACCCAAAGATCACGTAAATCACGAAAAAAATGCTGTCGAAGCGGTCCAGCATGCCTCCGTGGCCCGGGAACATGGTGCCAAAATCCTTGGTGCCGCAATAGCGCTTGATGAGCGACGCGGAAAGATCGCCAAGCTGCCCCGCAATGCCGCCCACAAAACCCAAAATCGCAAAGTGCCAAATGGGGGGCATCGGCGTGAGCGCGTTGCCAAGCCATCCCAGCAGCATCGAGCCGCCAACGCTTCCCACAAGCCCTCCAATGGACCCTTCCCAAGTTTTCTTTGGGGAGACCTCCGGCGCCATCCGATGGGAACCCAGGCTGATTCCCACAAAATAAGCAAACGTATCGCCAATCAAAGCGATGACAAAGACAAGAAAAACAAGCAGCGCCCCCAACTCAGCGGGCTGAATCCGGATGACCGGATAAAAGAGCGTGAGCGGAATGAGCACGTTGATCAGCACATTGAGAGACGCGGCGGCATCCAGCCACTGGGGGTGCTTGCGAAGGGTGATCTGCATCATGATGAACATGGTCGTCGCGCCCGCCAGCATGTAGACACCAACGGAGCCGAGAAGAAGATACACCGGCAACATCACCGCGCCCATGCCATAGACGGGCCAAACGGCCGGCTCAAGCCCTGCCTTCTTAAACGCCTTGATCATCTCAAAACATCCAAAGAGAGAAAGCGCCGTCATGCTGATGTCAAAGACCCAGCCGCGGATATACATCACGATCAACAAGAGAATCGCGCTTACGACCCCGGTGATCATTCGTTGCAAAACTCTACACTCCTTCGTGGGATTTTCGGCGGCCAAACCTGCGATCCCGGTTCGCGAAAGCCTCGAGCGAGGCGTGGTACGCGGGCACGTCAAAGTCAGGCCAAAGAATATCGGGAAAAAAGAATTCGGCATAGGCGGACTGATACAGGAGGAAATTGCTCAAACGCTGCTCTCCGCTGGGACGGATCAAAAGATCCACATCCGGCTGCCCGGCGGTATCCAGGGCTTCCGCGATGGCCGCCTCATCAATGCTCTCCACATCCAGCTCATTCCGCCCCACCCGGGCCGCAAGGGCGCGAACCGCCCGAACCAGCTCATTCCTGCCGCCGTAGTTGATGGCCAAGTTCAGCTGAAGGCCAGTGTTATCGCGGGTGAGAGCAATGGCATTGCGGATGACCTCTTGCTGTGGCTTGGGCAGGGCGTCGACTTCGCCCAATATGCGCACCTTGACGTTATTAGCGTGAAGCTCGTTGGTCTCCTTGATGAAAAACTCCAGCAAGAGTCCCATGAGGGCGCCGACTTCCTCCGTAGAGCGCTTCCAATTCTCGGTTGAAAAGGCATAAAGGGACAGAACTTCGATGCCCAAATCGCCGCTTTCCCGAACGATGGCCCGGAGTGCCTCCACTCCCTTGCGATGTCCGAGAACCCTTGGCAAACCGCGCCGCTTCGCCCAGCGCCCATTTCCATCCATGACAATGGCCACATGGCGCGGCAATATGGCCGGGGCTACCCATTTGTTCATGGCATTTCCTCACAGATTCGATCCAAAAAATAACAGGCCGTCAGCTCTCGCCCTCCGTCCCTCACCCGGACAACGCGAAGCCAGCCGACACCTTCCGGGCGGCGGGTTGCACTGGAAATGACCACCGCCGGTTCCACGCCCATGGCATGGAGCCGGCGGATCGCTTCCTCCAGAGGGAGGCCAAGCAAAAGGTTATGGATCAAACGGACATGATCTCCTTTTCTTTATCCGCGGCAATCTTGTCCAAGTCCTTGATCGCCTCGTCATGAACCCTCTGGATCTCATCCTCGGCGTCCTTCTGGTCGTCCTCCGTGATGTCGGACGACTTCCGAAGCTTCTTGAACTGCTCCACAGCGTCCCTGCGAACGGCGCGAACCGCCACTTTGGATTCCTCGCAGCTTTTATGAACAAGCTTCGTAAGCTCCTTGCGGCGTTCCTCATTGAGCTCGGGCACGACCAGGCGGATGATCTTGCCGTCGTTGGCCGGGGTCATGCCCAAATCCGATTTAAGAATCGCCTTTTCCACGATGGGAATCAGCTTGGGATCCCAAAGGGAAATGACGAGCTGGCGGGCTTCCGGCGCGGAAATATTGGCAAGCTGCGCAAGCGGTGTCGGCGTTCCATAATAATCGATGGAGATGCGATCGAGCAATTGCGGATTGGCGCGCCCCGCACGCAACGCTCCTAGATCCTTTTTCAGCATGGCGGCCGTCTTCTGCATTTTTTCCTTGGCAGTTTCTATAATTTTCTCCGTCATCCAGATCACTCCTGTCGATCAGTGATTTGCTATTATTCTATCCTGTTTTGGCAAGAATGGCAAGCCCGTCTTCGGCGGTTCCCCTATGGATGGGCCAAACTGCCCATCGCCTCCCCCATGGCGACCCGGACAATATTCGTCGGGTCATCCAGGGAAAACACATGAACCGCGGGCACCTTGTTCTCATCGCAGACGGCCAAAGCCGCCGTATCCATCACCCGAAGGCCTTTATCCAGGGCCTCCTTATATGTAATATCCGGTATGAACTCGGCCGAGGGGTTTGCAATCGGGTCATCGGCATACACGCCGTCGATACTCTTGGCCAGCAAAACGGCTTCCGCCCCGATTTCGACTGCCCGGAGCGCGGCGGCCGTATCCGTGGAAAAAAACGGGTTTCCAGTGCCGCACGCGAACAGGACTACCCGGCCTTTTTCCAGATGGCGCACCGCGCGGCGGCGGATATAGGGTTCGGCGAAGGCGGTCATCTGAATGGCGCTAAGCACCCGGGCTTGCTGCCCCGCTCGCTCCAGGGCATCCTGCATGGCCAGCGAATTGATGGCCGTGCCCAGCATGCCCATATGGTCCGCAGTCACCGGATCCATGTTAGTGGTCGGGCCTTGTCTCCCACGCCAAATGTTACCCCCCCCAAGCACCAGCGCCACTTCCACTCCATTTTCCCGTAGCTCCACCACAGCTTTTGCCACCTGATTAAACTTCTCAAAGTCGAATAAAACGCCTTTCAAGCCAAGGGCTTGTCCAGAAAGCTTGATCAAAACGCGCTTGTACATGGGCCACCTTCCCTTTCACCCGGTACTGCCGTATTAATAGAATTCCTACAAAAAAGGAACGCCATAGTGGGCGTTCCTTTCTTTCATCAAATCATCACAAGCCTGCCTTGCGCGTCTGCGCGGCAATTTCCTCCGCAAAGTTATCCTTGCGTTTTTCAATACCCTCTCCCCGCTCAAAGCGAACGAAGCGACGAATGGAAATCTTTTCGCCGATGGAAACGGTGGCGTCCGAAATCAGGTCCTTGATGGTCTTGTCCGGATCCTTCACAAAGGGCTGCTCAATCAAGCAGACTTCTTTGTAGTATTTCTCGATGCGGCCTTCCACCATCCGGTCCACAATCTTCTCAGGCTTGCCCTCGTTGAGAGCCTGCGTGCGGAGGATTTCCTTTTCCTTCTCGAGATTCTCCCTCGGCACATCCTCTTTGTTGAGGAATTCCGGCTTGGAAGCGGCGATATGCATCGCGATATCATGAACAAGTGCCTTGAAATTATCGGTCTTGGCAACGAAATCCGTCTCGCAGTTCACCTCGAGCAACACGCCGATCTTTCCGCCCATATGAATATAGGAATCAACGAGACCTTCAGCGGCGATCCGGCCCGCCTTCTTGGCTGCGGCGGCAAGGCCCTTTTCCCGAAGGAGCTCGATGGCCTTATCGACATTCCCGTCGGACTCAACCAAAGCGTTTTTGCAGTCCATCATTCCAGCGCCTGTCCGCTCACGCAACTCCTTGACCATCTCTGTGGTAACAGCCATCTATATAACCTCCCGTTTGTTACGCTCAAAAGAGCTCAGTACAACATCTACAGCTTACGCGCCTTCTTTTTCGTTGTCCACAGCAGGCGCGTCATCCGTCGGATCGATCTGTTCGCCCTGCTTGCCTTCCAGAACCGCGTCGGCCATCTTGCCCGCGATCAGCTTCACGGCGCGAATGGCGTCATCGTTGCCGGGGATCACATGGTCGATTTCGTCGGGGTCGCAGTTGGTATCCACGATGCCAACGATGGGAATGCCCAGGATCCGGGCTTCCGCAACGGCAATGTGTTCCTTTCGAGGATCGACCACAAACAGCGCACCGGGGAGCTTCTTCATTTCACGGATGCCGCCCAGGTTGGCTTCAAGCTTTTCCCGCTCATGCTGCAGCTTGATGACCTCTTTCTTGGGGAGCAGGTCGAACTGGCCGCTAGCTTCCATGGCGTCGATGCGGTTGAGCCGATCCACTCGTGTGCGGATGGTGCGGAAGTTGGTGAGCATGCCGCCCAGCCAACGCTGGTTCACATAGAACATGTTGCAGCGCTTGGCTTCCTGTTCGATGGATTCCTGAGCTTGTTTTTTCGTTCCAACGAAGAGAATGGATTTGCCTTCCATGGCGATGTCCCGGATGAACATGTAGGCTTCATCGATTTTACGAACGGTTTTTTGGAGGTCGATGATGTAGATTCCGTTTCGTTCGGTGAAGATGTACGGCGCCATCTTGGGGTTCCAGCGGCGCGTTTGATGGCCAAAGTGAACGCCCGCTTCCAATAGTTGTTTCATGGATATGACTGCCATTGGATTTCCTCCTTGTTTTTCCACCTTTTGCCTCATCTAATCGCGGAACCGCATGCGGCACAACCGCCCTTATCCGCAAAAGTGCGTTTTCCGAAATATTATAGCACAGCGCGGCCAAAGCCGCAAGCCGAGCGCAAGTTTTTTTCTCGCCGCGAATCCTACTTTCGCTTTTTCGCAAGCAATCGCAAATAATATGGAAATCCTTGCCCAAATTTGGCATTGGGTGTATACTTTTTCAGAAAAAACATACGGGGGCGTTTATCATGTCGAAACAGTTGAACGGGCTTGTCACGCTGATCACTGGCGCGGCGCAAGGGCTTGGGGAAGCGCTGGCGCAGCGGCTGGCGAAGGAAGGAAGCCGTGTTGTAGTAGCGGATATTCAATTGGATGCCGCGAGGGCTGTGGCCGCCCAGCTGCCGGATGCCATTGCGGTCCAGGTGGACGTGACCGATTTCTCCAGCTGTGAGGCGATGGCAAAAGCCGCGATCGATCGGTATGGCCGGATTGACTGTCTGGTTGCCAATGCT
>JAVBOX010000054.1:0-3663 GCA_031550095.1 Eubacteriales bacterium | reverse complement strand
CCTTCCCAGGCACCGCGGCGCTCATGGACTCTGTCCGTCTGACCGTCACACCCCTTTCCTGCTACTATGAAATCGCCTATACCGTAATAGCCCTTGAGGATAAGCTGCTGACAGCACATACGCGAAACGTGTTGGATTTCCAGTTTGAAGATGAGGCGGGAGAAGCTTTCCCCATAGGCCTTACCATGAGCGGCGGCAAAATGAGCGACGACGATGTTCACTACGTGCAATCCAGCTCCATCCGGATCGCGGAACTGCCAAAGACCCTTACGCTGAGACCGTCGGAAAGCTGGGGCGCAAAGCCGGATGAAGCGCTTACGCTAACCATTCCCGGCAAATGATTCGGGGGGGAATGTAGAATGAGAAAAACCTTTGCCTTGCTGCTGTGTCTTTGCCTTGTGACGCCCGCCGTGGCGTTCGGTGAGCGATTGACTGTCACCGTAAATGAAACCTTTGTCTGTGACGCTGAGCTTCCCAATCCAATTCAAGAAAGCATGCCCGAGTTTACAGGGGAAATGGTGTTAATTAATAAAGATCAAGCCATCTCCCTCCTCATGCCCAACGGCACCCCCATCGAGGAACTGGAGGGCGGCGACATAACTGTTGGAACCGGAGATGGGGAACAGGAATATATGCTGCTTCAAACCAAGGCGGGCCGCGTCTATTATTGCTCCGCCTTTATGTCCCAGTACCTTATGGACTTGGTTCCCGAACGAAACGGGGCAAACAACGCCCAGTACTATCCCACCGATTTGGAGCTAAACTTTATGCCCCTGTCGGAAGCGCGAGAAAAAGCGCTTGGCCTGATGGAGACCCTTGGCCTTGAGATGTCGGCGAACGTGGAGATCTTCACATTGGAAAAAGAGAGCTTCGGGAAAATGCAGGATGTGCTCCAGGAAAGCGATTGGTTGGGCCATGTAAGCCGAAAACAAGCCTTGCGCTATCTTGAGCCATTCGACGAGGCGCACGAGGGGTATTTCGTCCTGATGACGCCTAAGTTCGACGGCCATGACTATATCCTTTGGGAAAACCGGTGGAAGGCCTGTGTATTCATCACCCGGCAGGGCTTTGAATTTGTGGAGACAGGCTTTAACATGCGAAAAACGGGAGAGACGGAATCAAAGCTCCTCATTTCAGCTCAGGAAGCCCTGAAAATCGCCGCAACGGGTAACTTCTTTTACCCCGAGGACAAAATCTGCACCATTGAGCGCATTTCGCTCCAGTATCTCTACCGGGACGACAAAAAAACCCTGTCGCCCTATTGGATCTTCGATTACTGCACAGGAGGCCCGGGAGAAATGGTCAACGCGAACCTGGACAATGAAGCTCGCATGCAAGGCATCGGGGTCAACGCCCATACCGGTAAGCTCATGGATCAGACCATCTATTGAGTGCTCGAAGGGTTTCAATCGCTACAAATAAAAGCACAAGCTGGCGGCGTAAAAGCGGCGTCAGCTTTATTTTCGAACCAACGCATGGTTCGCGGCGAGAGTAGAAAGGCCGCGAATCCGAGGGTAAAATGCCTATAGGATATGAAAAGCGTCAGACCAAAGCTATCTGTTGAACCCTGTTACGAACTTTTCACGAATGATGCGCATTTCGCGCCCGGCCACGCCAATGCCCGTGAGGTAGCTCTCCACACCGCCGCAACCATCCAAAAACCGAAAGAAAGGTTCTAGCCATTCCCCTTCCGAGCGAAACGCATCCATTTTAGCATTGGAATACGTTCTGCCCTGTTTGGCAATCTCCCTCTCAATAAGATCCCGTATGTAGGTATAGGACACCTGATAGTCCGCAATGATATCCACCCAGGGAACCCTAGCAAGCATGAGCAGCAGAGCGGCAATGATGCCTGTTCTGTCCTTTCCAAGGGAGCAATGAAACACGACTACGCCTTGGCTCGCTGCCAGTGCGCCAAATATGTCGCGTATCCTGTTGTCACTCTGGAGCATGGCCGCATAATGGGTATAGGGATGAAACCCGCCCCGCATGAGGTTTGCGTCGTTGGAAAAGGGAATATTATAATAGGTGACACCAGGAACCCGGCTTAGTGAAGAGGGCGATTCCTTCGCCTCACTTGTCTGCCGAAGGTCAATTGCCATATTCACGCCGTAATAGAGCAGGTACTCAATCTCGGCACTGAACAATCTAAGCGGCGCGTCGCTTCGGATAAAGCACCGGTAACGCGTGGTACGCTCATCCTGGGTGGCGAATCCCCCCATCTCCCGCATGTTCGCCATAGATCCGATCAGCAGTCTCCTGGCTCCAGCCAAAAAACCCCCTCCTTTCCGAAGCTATGGAATAAGGCGTTTCAGCTCTCGCGCCGCTTCACGCGCGAAGCGCTCCACATCTCCCAACATGATAACGGCTGGCTTCCCTTTAGGAAGCTCTTGAACGCCGTCAAATCCCGAAAGGACAGCATCACGCCACTTATGCATTTCTCCTGCCGTCAGCAGCGGATGATCCATCGGCGCGGAAACCAACCGCAGGCTCTCATAAAACATTTGATTACGCCCATATGTCCAGTATAGCGTCCGGTCAATCCAATCTACATCCGGCCTGTACTCCGCTTCCCGGGTGCGGCCGTTCGGCTCCTGCAAGGCGGGATATGCCTTGCGATAAAAGTTGATCCATAGGCGGTCCGTGATCACATGGATGCCATAGCCGACGTCAAAGGGCTTGCGGCCCACGTCATACCAATAAGCCATAACCTCCGAAAGGCCGTTCTCCCCGCGAGCTTTCAGATGGGTGTCAAACTTGCTGATCACCGGGTTTTCCCTCATGTGAATCGCGTCCGGGGCGATGGCGCCAAGAAAAAAAGAGGGGGTGAGCAGAAATTCCGGCTTATCCTGGGCATAAGCGTTCGCAACCAGCAAATGAGCCATTGGATACATGCTTATGATTCCCTTTCCATGCCAGTCACCGTATCCCCCATCAACGCCATCACATACATCCGCCCTTTGCCGGCGCGGGCTTCAATATGCACATCCTCCGTGGAAAAAATGGTGGGAGGGCTGACCTTTTGGCGAATGGCAAACATAAACGGCTCCCGCACATAGAGAGCTCCGGCAACGACGGTTCCATTGGCTCCATTCTTCTGGAAGGTAAAGCCCTTAAGGCCTTTCCCGCCCCGGTTTTGCTTTTCAAAATCGAGGATCAGCGCCTTTTTCGCGTAACCGCTGTCACTCACCAGCAGAAGTTCTCCTTCGTCCGGAAGGATCTGGAACACGAAAAGCACCTGGTCCCCATCATCCAGCCCCATACCCTTTACCCCTGCGGATGTACGGCCAGTGACGGGAACCTGATCCATGCCATAATGAACAACCATCCCCTGGAGGGAAATGGACAGCACGGAATCCATGGCCTTGGCCTGCACATCGATAAGCTGGTCTTTATCCTTTAGCGTCAAAGCCGCAAACTTCGCCTTCCGAACGGAATAGGCGGAGGCCTCTGTTCGTTTCACCATCCCCCCGGCGGTAAAGAAGAAAAGATCTCCCAATGCTTCCAACTCTCTGGGGCGGAGGCACAGGATGCGCACCGCTGTCTCACCCTTTTCAAGCCCCGCCAACAGCCCCGACAGCGTGGTTCCCCTATCCTTGGGCCTGTTGGCCTCCGGAAGCTGGGCGACAGCCAACGGATAACAGTTGCCCCGATCGGTGAAGA
>JAVBOX010000004.1:0-21880 GCA_031550095.1 Eubacteriales bacterium | reverse complement strand
TCGGAATTTGGCACGGATCTTTTTCCGTCCAGCGGCGTCGCCCTTCACTCAGCGTAGCGCTGCTACGCCTCGTTCCAGCTCCTTGCTGGGCGAAAAAATCTCTCGTGCATCTCTTCCGACTTTTCGATGCCGGAGTAATATTATCTTTGCGGCTTACCGGGTGGTGTCCACGGTGATTTCCCCGGCCATGATCTTCTCCGCCAGGGCCGTCACCTCGGTCTTCAGCTCATTGGATACCTGCTGGGTCATGGTGTCGTCCCCATAGCCCACGCTGATATAGCCGCTTTTCATGTCCGCGTTCCAGCAGGTTCCACCGGGGAACGTGCCGTCTTGGATGTAGGCGGAAACGGTGCCGTAAATAGACTTGCCCACCTCTTTGATCATGGAGCAGAGGATCGCGTCCGGATTGATGAACTTCTGATCGCTGTCCACGCCGATGGCGAAACGGCCCGTCTCGGCGGCGGCCTGGAACACGCCCTCACCGGTCTTTCCCGCCACCTGGAAGACGATGTCCGCGCCTTTGTCATACAGGGCCAGGGCATGCTCTTTTCCCTTGGCCGGGTCCTCGTAATCCGCCGTATAGGAGATTTCCACCTTGGTGTCCGGGTTGGCGTACAGGGCGCCCTGCTTATATCCGGCTATGAAGTTGTTGATGGTGATGTTGTCCTCGCCGCCCACGGCGCCGATGACGCCCGTTTCGGACAGCTTGGCCGCGATGTAGCCCACCAGGAAGGAGCCCTGGTTTTCGGCGTAGGTGATGGAATAGAGATTTTCAATGCCGGTCAGCTCGTTGTCCACGAAGATGAACTTGGTATCCGGCAATTCCGGCGCGATGGCCTCCAGATACTCCCAGAACTGCCAGCCCACGGCCACCACGAAGTCAAAGGATTCCGCGGCGGAGATGAGGCTCTGCTCGTAGAGGGAAGCGTCCTCCTTGCACTCGATAACCTTTCCGTTTACGCCAAAATCGGAAATAAGCTTCTCCAGACCGCTGTTGGCGGAGTCGTAGAAGGAGCGGTCACCCAGGCCGCCGGCCACCACGATGGCCACGGAAGGCGTGTCCGCCGCCATGGCGACGAAAGAAAGGGAGAGCAAAAGAACCAGTGCCAAGAACATGGACAGTGTTTTTTTCATTAAAAAGTCCTCCTAGCTGTTTTGATAGATAACGCCATGTCGCAGATAAACCTTCAACCTGCCGGACAAAGAATAATGGTACATTCGCCGCGTTTAATGAATGTCCTGCCAAATTGCGCCTTGAAATGCCGGGCCTTCGTTGCGTATAATGATCCTATATATGGAAAGGAAGAAGTGCGTTTGGACGTTTTATTTGTGAACGCGTGCCCCAGGGGGAAGGGGGTCTCCAGGACGCTTCGGCTCGCGGATGCCTTCTTTGAGGCGCTAAAAACTTTTCATCCGCTGCTGGACATCCGGGAGCATGCCCTGCCGGAAATGGGGCTGTTGCCCATCGATGGGAAAATCCTGGCGGAGCGGGAGGCACTCATCGACGCGGGCGCCTTTGAGGACCCCATGTTTTCTTTGGCCCGAGATTTTCTGGCCGCGAAAAGCGTGGTCATCGCCGCGCCCTACTGGGATCTGCTGTTTCCGGCCGTTCTCAAGGTGTATATCGAGCATCTCTCCGTCCGGGAGCTCACGTTTCGTTATCGCGATGACGCCTGCTACGGCCTGTGTTCGGCCCGCCGCGCCCTTTTTCTGACCACTTCCGGCGACCGGCTTCTGGGGCGGAATCTAGGCGCGGAATATATAAAGGAAGTTATGGCCATGCTGGGCATTACAAAATTCGATAGGGTTCAGGGAGAGGGGCTGGATTTGCGGGGCGCGGATGTTTCGGCCATTCTGGATAGGGCATTGGCAAAGACAGCGGATATTGTCCGATCTTGGCAAGCGGACCTATGATCTCCACTGTACAAACACGCGGCATTCGTGTATGATGTCCGCGAGGTGAGGTGAAGCATGAATCTGAGACGAACGGCCACGTGCCTCGTTTTATTGACAATTTTTTCCATTTTTTCGGGGACATTGCCTTCCAATGTTCACGCGGAGACGGCGGCGCCTGTGGCCAAGCCCTACGGAAAGCCCATGGATGGCACGATTCGGGTGATGCTGGAATCCCTGGGCGTGCGAGAAGCGCTGGGGCTGACCATCGCCGGCTCTTATACGGTGGATGGGGACAGGGGCTTTCAGTTTGACCCGGGAACGGAGATAAAGCTTGGTCTGGAGGGCGGCCGCATCACCCTGAAGGCTAAAGGCGTGGCCATCGACATGGGCGGCGGATTCACCCTGGTGCGCCACTTGCAGGATAACGGCGAGGCCCCGGGGATATACATCCATGAGTCCGCCAAGGACACCCAATACCGGGGGGATATCTCCTTTGGCGTGCTGCCCAGCGGCGGCCTTCGGGTGATCGTGACCATGGATATAGAGGAGTATCTTTACGGGGTGCTTCCCTATGAGATGAGCGATTACTTCCCAATTGAGGCCCTCAAGGCCCAGGCCGTGGCGGCAAGGTCCTACGCCATGCAGCGAAAGGCGGCGAATGCGGGAAAGGACTATGACGTGGTGGATACACCCAACGACCAAGTGTTTAAAGGATATGACGTCCGCTTTTTGAATCCCATTCAGGCGGTGGATGAGACCCGGGGTGTCGTGGGCATGGTAGACGGCGGATATGCCGAAATGTTTTATTCGGCGTCCAACGGCGGGCAGACCGCCATGGCCACGGATGTTTGGGGAAAGGGCAATTACGGCTATCTGGACATTCGGGAGGATCCCTACGACTTGGAAAATCCCGATAGCGTTGTGAAAAAAGCGGTGATCCCCAAGGACGCCACGAAGCTTTCGGATCCCCTCTATACCTTGCTGCTGGATGTGGTGGCGCAAAAGCTGTTTGCCAGCGGACGGGCGGAGCGAGCGGATGCCGTAGGCGTCGCCAGGGTGGAATCGGTGGAGCCCATCAACCCGGTCAACACGTCGGGACGCCAGTATAAGACCCTCCGCTTTACGGTCAAGGGCAGCGTGAAAAAAGGCCTTGCGGACGGGAAATTCGGGGAGCCGGAGACCATTGACGCCCCCATCATGGTGGATCTGTCCTTCTATGATCAGGTGCGGGGCGCACTAAACATCGGCATCAACGCCAGCGCCTTTGATCTTCTTGAGGTGACGGAGACTGAGGACGCCTTTACCCTCACCAATCGGCGGTATGGTCATGGGGTAGGGCTTTCCCAAAGGGGTGCCGAGTGGATGGCCGGCAACTATGGGAAAAATCATTTGGAGATCCTGAACTTTTATTATCCAGGCTTGGAATTGGTTCAGATGACATGGACTGAAAAGCCGTTGGTGCGAGCGGCCGCATTGCCCGAGAGCCTCGGGTACGCGGCCGCTCGGCCTACGCCCGCGCCCACCCCCGCGCCCCTTCCGGCCTTGAAGGAGAACGAAGCCTATGCCACGGTCATCGTGGAGGGCGTGGATTCCACCCTGAACGTCCGCCAGTACCCCACCACGGACGCGAAGATATTGGGCGTGGTTCGGAACGGCTCACAAATGATTCTCCAGGGCCAGACAGCGGACGGCTGGGCCAAGATGATGACCGTGGAACTGGAGGGCTATGTGCTCATGAGGTTCATCCTGACGGATGAAGGCATCTCGCTCCCTTTGATTTCCGTGACGATGCCGCCTCCCGCCACCGACGCGCCCTCCGCCGCGTCGGCCCCCGATCCCTCCGGCGCCGCGCCTTCCGCCTCGCCAACGCCCGGTCCCTCCGGCGAGGCACCGCCGCCCACTCCGTCTCCCAGCGAATCGCCCAAGGAGGCTTATTATGTCTTTTGAGATCCGCCTGGAAAGGCCCGTGGATCATCTGGCGGTGGAAGCCATGACCCGAGCGGCTTTTCTCCGCGACCATTTCTTCGATGATGGAGCCCCCGGCTGCGACGAGCATTACTTGGCGCATATCCTGAGGCAATATCCGGCTTTTGTCCGGGAATTGGACTTTGTGGCCATGAAGGATGGGCAAGTCGTGGGCAACATCATGTATGTCCATGCCAAGATCATTGACGTCCAAAATAGAGCCCATGCGGTTTTGCTGTTCGGGCCTCTTTCCGTATTGCCATCCTTTCAGAAACAGGGCATCGGCGGAGCTCTTCTGCGCCATTCTTTGGAGGAAGCCCGAAAGCTTGGCCACCGGGCCGTCGTCATCTACGGCCATCCCTCGTATTATCCCCGCTTTGGTTTTCGGCCGTGTGCCGAGTTTGGCATCGCCCATTCGGACGGAAAAACCTTTGACGCCCATATGGCCCTGGAGCTGGTGCAGGACGGGCTTTCCGGGGTTTCCGGCCGCTTTTATGTGGACGCTGTCTACGAGGATCTGCAAAAGGAAAAAGTTGCCGCGTTTGACAAATACTTGAGAAAAGAAGGTGTACTCCTGTGATCGATTTCGCCACCGCCTCCTTCGATGCTCTGCTTGCCAAAGAAGGCCAGCCTTGCGCCTGCGGTATGCGCCACCAAACGGAGCTGAGAATTCTCAAAATTGGCAAGGGCGTCCTTTCCGCCCTGCCGGAGGTTCTTGCCTCCCTTGGCAAAAAGCGGCCTTATGTGGTCTGTGACGCCAACACCTACAAGGCCGCCGGGGAAAAAGCCGTTGCCCTGTTGAAGGCCGCCGGCGTTTCCTACGGCTTGTTCCAGTTTCCTCCCTCCGAGGAGAAGATGGAGCCGGACGAGTGGGCGGTGGGCAGCCTGACCATGGCCTTTGACCCGGCCAGCGATATCGTGGTGGCGATTGGCTCCGGCGTGATCAACGACTGCTGCAAGGTGCTGGCTCACGCCGCGGGCATCCCCTCCATGGTGGTGGGGACCGCCCCTTCCATGGACGGCTATGCCTCCAATTCCTCCTCCATGATCCAAAACCGCATCAAGACCACCATCTATAACGCCTGCCCCGTGGCCATCATCGCCGATACGGACATCCTGCGGGAGGCGCCCATGCGCATGCTCTGGGCGGGGCTTGGGGATATGCTGGCCAAGTATACGGCTCTGTGCGAATGGCGGATTTCTGAGGTGGTTACCGGAGAGCCCTACTGCGAAAACGTTGCCCGCTTGGTGCGCACCTCCCTGGCAAAGTGCGTTTCTGCCGCGGACGGCCTGATCCTACGGGATGCGGACGCCGTGGAAGCGGTGGTCACGGGGCTGGTGCTTTCCGGCATCGCCATGAGCTATGCCCGGTGTTCCCGACCAGCCTCCGGCCTGGATCATTACTTCTCCCACCTATGGGAGATGATGGCCCTGGAACGGGGCGAAGCCTCGGATCTCCATGGAATTCAGGTGGCGGTGGGTACGGTCTTAACCCTTCGGGCACTGGATCGCCTCCGTGCCTCCGTGCCTGATAGGGCTCACGCCGAGGCGGCAATGGCCCAGTTCGATCAGGCCCGGTGGGAGGCGGAGATGCGGGACATCTTCGGGAAAACGGCATCCCAGGTGATCGACGCTGAAAAAACCCGGTACCATAAAAATGATCCCGCGGGGCACAAGGAGCGGCTGAACCGGATTCTCGCCCACTGGGGGCAATTCCAGGCTGTTATGGAGGAGGAGCTGCCCAATACCGACGAGATCATCGCCATGATGCGCCGGCTGGGCATGCCCGTGGAGCCGATGGATTTGGGCATCGGCAGGGAAGAAGTCCGCAAGGCCTTTATTGGCTCCCGGGAGATTCGGGATAAATACCTGACCAGTTCCCTCCTGTGGGATCTGGGTGCGCTTCGAGACTATATTCCCGTGGTGGCGCCTTAAAATAAGAAAAAAATGAAAAGAGCGCTTTTGTGGATATTGCTTCCGCTCCTTTTTGGCCTGCCCCTTTCCGCCCATGCCGACCCAAACGCCATGATCTGGACCCAGGATGGGTACCGGATTCTTGCCATGAACGATGAGGGCCGCGGGCTCCTCCTCAGCCAGGCCGTGAAGGAGAAGGATGGGCTCATCGTCAGCGTAGGGGCCCAGTATACCCTGCTGGATGAAAACGCCGGGAGTGTCTGGAGCCGCGTGGCCGAGGGAGACGGGGCGGATAAGCTGGAGCAGGCACTGGCCGTGGAGGGCGAGGGCTGGATTGCTGTCGGATCGTCCGCCTCCGGCGACATGGACAACGGCTGGCATGAAGGCTGGTATGAGGAGTTTGAGGCCAAGACGGACGGCTGGGTGGTGCGCGTGGACAGGGATGGGGAAATTCTCTGGAATCACTGTTATGGCGGAACCGATTGGGATTCCTTCAAGTCCATATGCCCCGCCTGGGACGGGGGCTGGATCGCGGTGGGCGAGACCTATTCCATGGACGGGGATGTCTCCGGCCTGCATGGGGTGGAGGAAGCCTTTGTGGAGTCGGACGCTTGGGCCGTTCACATCGGCGAAAATGGGGATATTCTGTGGCAAAAATCCCTGGGCGGAACCGAATCAGACGCATTTTTTGGCGTTTCCCCCGCGCCCGGGGGCTATCTGGCCGTGGGCAGAACCAACTCCTCGGATGGAGATGTATCCGGCGCCCTGGGCAACTTGGATGGCTGGGTGGTTCGGATGGATCTGGAGGGGAACATCCTCCGGCAGGCTTGCTACGGCGGGGAGGAGGAGGATCAGCTCACGGCCCTGGCCCAGGGAAACGGCGGCTGGCTGGCGGCCGGCCGCACTTGGTCCCGGCTTCCAGATGGCAGGGGAAGCGACGCTTGGGTGGTGGGGCTTGATGAAAATGGCGAGACCCTCTTTGGGGGGCAATTTGGGAATGAAAAACAAAACCTTGCCAGCTACGCGGTTTGGGTCGATGAATTTTGGGCGGTGGCAGGGGTGACCCAGGAGACGGAAAGGCCCCCCGAGTGGATCGTCGCGGTGCAGCCCGACGGCTCTGCCTGGAAGCTGATCCGTGGTGAATTCTGACCCAATGGCTTAGGGCCAAAAAGGAGAGGACAAAGGATGAAAGTCATCGTGGCGATGGATTCGTTCAAGGGGTGTTGTTCGGCTTATGACGCGGGAGAGGCTGTGAAAAGGGGCATTCTCCGGGCCGATCCGGAGGCGGAGGCGCTGAACGTTCCTGTTGCGGATGGCGGGGAGGGAACGGTGGCGGCCATTCTGGGAGGCGATCAGAATGCCTGGCACCCGTGCCAGACCATGGGACCGCTGGGTGAAACGGTTTCCGGCGGCTACGGGGTTTTGCCCAACGGAACGGCGGTGATAGAGATGAGCGCCGCCTCCGGCCTGATGCTGGTGAGCCCTGACAGGCGAAATCCTTTGATCGCCACCACCTATGGGACGGGGGAACTCATCCGGGCGGCGTTGGACGCAGGCCATCGCAAAATCCTCATCGGGTTGGGGGGATCGGCCACCAACGATGGAGGCGCGGGCATGGCGCAGGCCTTGGGAGCATCCCTCCGGGACGCGGATGGGGTGGAGCTTGGCTTTGGCGGCGCGGAGCTTTTGCGGCTGCATACGGTGGATATATCAGGCCTGGATCCCCGCCTCAAGGAATGCGAGATCATCTGCGCCGTGGACGTTAAAAATCCTCTTTGCGGGGAAAACGGGGCCTCCGCCGTGTATGGCCCTCAAAAAGGCGCGACGGGGGAGATGGTGGAGAGGCTGGATGCCGCCCTTTGCCGCTACGCGGATGTGCTCGAGGCTCAATGGGGCATTCGGGTGGCCGATTTGCCCGGCGCCGGAGCGGCGGGGGGGTTGGGCGCGGGGCTTTTTGCCTTCTGCGGCTCGGTTTTTCAATCGGGAATCGAGGCGGTTTTGGACCTGGTGGGCTTTGACGAAAAGCGGAAAGGCGCGGACCTGGTGATCACCGGGGAAGGCCGCCTGGATGGACAGACCGTAAATGGAAAGGTCCCCATCGGCGTTGCCAAGCGGGCGAAAGCCCAGGGGCATGTGCCCGTCATTGCCCTGGTAGGCGGCATTGGCGCCGGGGCGGAAGCCGTGTATGCCCATGGTATCGATGGGGTTTTTTCCATTGCCGATGGGCCGATATCGCTTATGGAATCCTGCGAAAGATCCCAGGAACTGCTGGAAAGGCTGGCCCATGCGCTGGCCATGAGCTTTCTGGCGGCGCGAAAGGCCGTGTGATACCAGTTACCCGATCCTTGAAGCGTTTTTCTGGGTTTTGCGCCCCTTTTGAAACATGCCCATCCCGTTGATCAGCAGATAGACCGCCACAGCCATGGATCCAATGGGATCCACGTATCGAGTGGATGGACGGCCGGGGGCAAGGACGATGGCGGCCAACGCCAGGGTGACGCATAGATCCACCAGGGTTTTGGCCCGGTAAAGGGCCTGCTGGGTGGCCAGCACCCCGCATCGCCCTTCCCTTGTCATTCCCCGGTAGCGCAGCCAGAACCACCCGTTGGTGATCACGCCAAGGAAGGCAATCACAAGGCCCATGATGGAGTTTCCCGCGGATACAGGATTTAAAAGCCTTAAAATGCCCATAAAGAGCATGGCGCTGCCGGAGAGCAGCATGGCCGCGCCGATGAACAGCTCCGAAAGGCCCGTAAGCCTTTTCTTCTCCGCCTCCGGCAGGTTTTTCTCTTTTTGCTTTTGAAAGATGATATAGGAGGCCAGGATGGCCAGCAGTTCTGTGCTTCGCCGGAGGCAATCGGCGATTTGGGTTGCGGAACCGCTGGAAATGGCCGCAAGAATGGTGACTAGGGGCGCAGGGGCGCTGAGCAGCAGGGAGGTGAGGAGCGTTCTCTCCCCTTTGGCGGTTTCCCTCGCGATTAGGCGATCCGCTTTTTCCGCCATGCTACGCCCCCACGAGGGCGAAGGCCCTAAAGGCGATGAACAGAAGGAAGCCCGCCGTGACCGGAACGGTCACCGTGTCGGTGCCGCCCTTGGAGATCAGCTCCACCAAGGCGCATATCGGTGCCACTAGGGCGGCGATCAGGAGGCAAACATACCAGGGAGCCCCGGAGCGAAGGACGGTAGCCACAAAGATCACCACCCCGGATACCGCCCACATGGAGGCCGTGCCCTCCGCCGTCTTTTTCCCATCCACCCAGCGGTGCCGAATGGGATGGCGGCCAAAAGCCTTGCCGATGAGGGCCGCCGAAGCGTCCCCAAACCCCCAGGCCATCATGGCGACGAGGATGATATACTTCCACTGGGCGCCAAGCCATCCCCAAAAGACGGCGATGAGGAGCCCCATCATGAGAAAATACAGGAGCAAGCTTTTTTTGATCTCCCCGGGCTTTCGCTCGGGCAGAATCCTGCCATACACTGGCAGCCGCTCCAGCCATGCCAGCGCCGGATACACGATGGCCGCGAAAGCCAATACCGCAAGCAAAGCGCCCTGCCATTGAGCGCATGCCGCCAGCACCACCAGGATGGACATCACGGCGAAGATGTGCAGGGTCTTTCGGAAAACCTCCCTTGGAAGCTTGCAAAGCTTCTTCAAGACGAACATGACGAGAATCACGCCGATAAAATATCCCGCCAAAGCCCCAAGGCCTTTCAAACCTTCATAAAACAAAAGAAAACCTCCCAACGCGGTTGTCGTTTCATCCAATTGGAATTATAATGGACAGTGTGTTGGATTACAACCGACAGCGTTTGGCGGGTTGGTCAAATCCGCGACACTTCCATGAAAAGTGTCGCGGATTCATATGGAAAAATACCGCATATCGTCAAAATGGAGATGGAGAGGAGCCTTATGAAGGGAGAAAAAGTTGACCAACGGGTCAAGCTGACCCAAGTGCTTTTGAAAAACGCCCTGGTGCAGCTCATCAAGGAGCAGCATATTTCCAAGATTTCCGTCCGCGCCCTGTGCGACGCGGCCGGCATCAACCGCAGCACATTTTACAACCACTACGCTGACCCCTATGATTTGCTGATGAAGATCAAGCAGGAGATCATCGGCGACATCGGCCGCTATATCAATAGCCAAAGCATCAATGCCAAGCTGCCCCTCTCCGCCCAGCTCCTCACCCGCATTCTGGAATATTTTCAGGACAATGTGGAGCTCTTTCGGTCCCTGCTGGGGGAAAACAGCGATTCCTCTTTTCAAAAGGACATCATGGAGCTTGCTCAGGTCATCTCCGAGCATGTGAACCCGGGGTTTGATCCCCGGACCCTGAACTACATCAAGACCTTTGGGGTGACCGGGAGCATCAGCGTGATACAATGCTGGCTCCAGGAAGGCATGGCAGACTCGCCGGCGCGCATGGCGGAACTGCTGATTCAGCTGCTATACGGAGGCCAGAATGGGCTGCGAAACATGAGCTAAGCGGAATCACGCCATGCTCACGTCCCATTTCCGGATGCTCCCCGCCCTGCATATCCCCTCCACATGGAAGCTTACGCCCGTTCCCTGGGATTTGGGATGGGCAAGAGACGCGAGGGCAACTTGACCATCGTTGGCAAAGACTTCCACGGCGCAGGTATCCACAAACACCTGGAGCCGCAGCTTGCCCTCCTTGAGGGGCACGGAAACCGCGGATTGGGTTTCCCTGTAGTCCCCCACCTCCGGGAAACCAAGGGCGGATTTATCCACCCGGAGTACCTGGGCCTTTGTATCATAGGCAATCTCAAAGCGTTCCGCCCCGCTCTCCATCAGGTAGAGGGAAAGGCGCGGGGCCTCCGAAAGATCCAGCTCCATGTCCAGCTCTATATGGCTCCCTTCCATGCCGGCCAAGCGTACATCCCCCTGGATTTGCTGGTCAGCCCATGCCTTCTCATTCCGGCGCAAGGCCTCCAGCTCCCGAATGGGCTGCTGATAGAGCCTCCCCTGACGGATGTGGCATTCTCTGGGAAGGGTCATCACCCCGGCCCAGCCATGGCCCAGGGTGTGGGTGGGCACTTGCCGCCCGGGCAGAAGCATCCAACCGATGAGAATCCGCCGCCCATCCGGCGCTTCCATGGTTTGCGGCGCGTAGAAGTCCAGACCGCAATCCACGGCGCACCAGGGTTCCTCCGCCTGGAAAAGGCCGGTCTCTTTGTCCGTATGGCCGATGACGCTGACCACTGGCCGGTCATTGGGCCAGCGTGTGCCCTCCTCCGGCATCCGGATTGCGCAGGCAATGACAGCCTCCCGACCGTCCAGGGCAAAATAATCCGGGCATTCGCTCATCACGCCGAAGCCATCCATGAAAACCCCCGCGTACCGCCAGGTATACAGATCATCAGACCGATAGAGGAGCAGCTGGCCTCCGCTTGGCCCCTGGGAGGCGAGGATCATCCCATAGCCCGCCTCGGCCTTGAAGATTTTCGGGTCGCGGAAATCATAGGGGTTGGCGCCTTCTGGAAGCTGCGCCCTGCCGATCACGGGATTTTCCGGGTATTTTTCCATGTGTATCCCGTCCAGGGTCTCGGCAACGCACTGCTGTTGGAGGCGCTTGCCGGTTTCGTCCGGCGCTGTGACGCCCGTATAGAAGATCATGAGCTTGTCCCCTTGCGCCAAGGCCGTTCCCGAGAAGCATCCGCCCGAGTCAAAGGGCATGTCCGGCGCCATGGCGACGGGCATCTCCCGCCAGTGGAGCAGGTCCTTGCTGGCCCAATGCCCCCAGTGCATGGGCCCCCAGACGGAATCATAGGGATGGAACTGATAAAACAGATGGTATTCCCCGCGAAAGAAGCTGAATCCATTGGGGTCATTCAACCAACCGATGGGGACGGATTGGTGGTAAAGGGGACGATAGCGCGAATCGACGTTTTCGCGATGGGCAGCCACATAGGCGTTGGCCTTCGTCAAAAGATCGGACATGTGCTTCACCTCTTTTTTTATTTGAACAATCCTTGCCCATATTCCAGGGGGTTTTGCTTTTCCGGGACCGCATTCCCTTCAGATGCCGAAGGCCTTCATCCATAGCCAAACGCCGATGCTCGGGGGATTCCATGGCGTATAGGGCGGCTTTCCCGTCCTGATCGCAGTGGATTCGAAGGCGCTAAAGCGATTGGCGGAGTGCGCTTTCATGGCTCATTGCCTCCCTTGACTTGGAATTTGTCAGATCCAATGCCCATAGCGCCTGATGTAGAGCTTCTTGACGAACTGCACCATGAAGGCGTAGGCCACCATGACCAAAAGAAGGGCGGGGATAAACGCGAAGGGCATGGAAACCATGTCCAGCCCCTGGCCCAGCAGGGTGTACGGGATGACGATGGCAACGACGCTGATGACCAGCGTGGAAAGCATCACCGGCCATGTTGCGCGGCTCTCCACAAAAGGAATTTTGGCGGTGCGGACCAGATGGACGATGAGCGTCTGGGTCATGAGGCCCACCATGAACCAGCCGGTCTGGAATGTGGCCTGCCTGGCCACGGAGTCCGCTTTGAACACGAAGAACAGCAGGAGGAACGAAAGGATATCGAATAAGGAGGAAAGAGGCCCGAACCAGTACATGAACCGCTCGATGCTCTTGGTGTCCCATTTCTGGGGCTTCTTAATGTATTCCTCGTCCATCCGGTCAAAGGGGATGGTGATCTGGGAAAAGTCATAGAGCAGGTTTTGGGTCAGGATCTGGATGGGCACCATGGGCAAAAAGGGCAGAAAGATGCTGGCCGCCAGCATGCTGAACATGTTGCCGAAGTTGCCGCTGGTGGCCATCTTGATGTACTTGATGATGTTGCCGAAGGTTCTGCGGCCTTCCACGACCCCCTCTTCCAGCACCATCAGGTTCTTTTCCAGCAGGATGATGTCGGCGCTCTCCTTGGCGATGTCCACCGCCGAATCCACGGAGACGCCAACATCGGACTGGTGCAGCGCGGGGGCGTCGTTGATGCCATCCCCCATATAGCCCACCACATGGCCCGCCTTCTGCAGGGCGCTCACCACGCGAACCTTCTGGGAGGGTGATAGCTTGGCGAACAGGTTAATGCCTTTGGCCTTCTCCTGGAGCGCCTCATCCGAAAGGCCCTCCATATCGCTGCCCAGCAGATAGCCGTTGGTGACAAGCCCTACCTGGGCGCAGACCGTGTCGGCCACCTTTTCATTGTCCCCGGTGAGCACCACCACCCGAACGCCGTGGTCGTGAAGGGCGGAGATGGCCTCTTTCGCGCTCTGCTTGGGGGGATCCAGGAACCCCACATAACCAAGGAGAACCATATCCCTCTCGTCATCCACGTTGAAAGAGTGGGTGTCGCGAACCTCGTTCTTCTGGGCCACGGCCACCACGCGAAGGCCCTGCTCGTTAAGGCGGTCGGTGATCTGGGCGACCTCCTGCCGGATGGTGTCGTCAAAGGGAATCACCTCTCCCTTGAATTCCGCATAGGAGCAGCACTTGATCATTTCCTCCACGGCGCCTTTGGCGATGAGCTGGCGCTTCCCCTGGGGGTTTTCCAGTACCACGGACATGCGGCGGCGCACAAAGTCGAAGGGGATCTCATCCACCTTTTTGTAGGTGTCGTCCCAGGTGGCGTAACCTTCTTTTTCAGCCCGGGCAATGATCGCCAGGTCGATGAGGTTCTTCAGCCCTGTCTGAAAATAGCTGTTCAGGTACGCGTGCCGCAGCACCCGCAGGTCGTCGTTGCCATGAACATCCAGATAGCGCTCCAGGACGATCTTGTCCTCGGTCAATGTGCCGGTTTTGTCGGTGCAAAGCACGTCCATGGCGCCAAAGCTCTGGATGGAGGCGATGCTTTTTACGATTGTCTTATGCTTGGACATGGCCACGGCCCCCTTGGCCAGGGTGCTGGTCATGATCATGGGCAGGAGCTCCGGCGTGATGCCCACGGCCACGGACAGGGCGAAAAGCAGGGCGCTGACCCAGTTGTGCTTGGATATGCCGTTCACCACGAAGATGACGGGCACCATGACCAGCATCAGGCGCAACAGCAGGCGGCTCACGTTGGCCACGCCCTTTTCAAAGCTGGTGAGGGCCCGCCGGCCGGTCAGATCCTTGGCGATGGAGCCGAAGTAGGTGCTGTTGCCCGTCGCGATGACCACGGCGGTGGCGCTTCCGCTGACCACGTTGGTTCCCATGTAGGCGATGTTTACGGCTTCCAAGGCGGAGCGGTACGCTTCGTTTGCCATGGGGAACTTTTCCACCGGCTCCGATTCCCCCGTGAGTGCGGCCTGCCCGATGAATAAATCCTTGGCGGTCAGGATGCGAATGTCGGCGGGCATCATGTCTCCGGCGGAGATTTTGATGATATCTCCCACCACGATGCTCTTCATGGGAATCTCGGAGACGGCGCCATCCCGCAGGGCTGCGGCGCTGGAGGAGACCATGGCCTTGAGCTTTTCCGCGGCTTTGTCGGACTTGGACTCCTGAACGAACTGGAGCACACCGGAGATGCCGATCAGGGAGAGGATGATGACCACCGTGGCCCAGGACTTTTCGTCCGTCAGGAGGATCTCCGTAAAAAACGAAGCGATGGCCACCAAAAGGAGCACTAGGCTGAAAGGGTTGGCAAAGGACAGGAGCAGCCGGACGAACCAAGGCTGGCTCTTTCCGTAGTTGATCTGGTTTTCACCATTTTCCTCCAGGCGCTCCTGGGCGACCGAGGAGGAAAGCCCGCTCCTTGCCGTGTCAAGCTCCTTCAGGAGCTGATCCTCTTCCATTCTAGAAAAACGCTGAACGGAAGCTTCCAGGTGGAGAGCCTTTTCTTGAGCCGGCGGGGCTTTGCGCATATTGATCACGCTTTCTTGTTTATTAATCCACGTTTTACGTTTTCATTTCCGCCAGGCTTCGAAAGGAAAGTTGGAAAAGAAAGCGCTTCTCAGGCACACATAAGCCTGATGCCGTAAGCCAGGCTTTGCCTTTTGCGGGAATAATATAACAAACCAGGATGGGAGTGTCAAGCGGCGGGCGACCGGCCCAGGGCGGGCGCGAAAGCCCGGAATCGCCGCGATGTATCAGGGGCAGACGCGTGGCCCGCGGTTCATGTGTTTGCCTTGATAAAGAACCGATTTCGCTACCCTGAAAGGTGGCATTATGCTATTACTCCGGCACCGAATATTCGGAATTAGGCACGGATCTTTTTCCGTCCAGCGGCGTCGCCTTTCACTCAGCGTAGCGCTGCTACGCCTCGTTCCAGCTCCTTGCTGGACGAAAAAAATCTCTCGTGCCTCTCTTCCGACTTTTCGATGCCGGAGTAATATGCTCCCATTATATGGATTGGAACGGACATTGAGGTGAAGGCAATGAGGGGCTTTTCTCGAGAATGGCTGGGCATTCCGTGCCTCGGAAAAGGAGGCAGGGGTTGATCCCGATCCTGGGAGCGCAGGGTGTGAACCCTCGCATGGAGGCAGTCCTCCCGGCGACACGCGCGTCGGGGACTGCCCATTCCGCGCCATTTTGTCCGCCGGACTGGTGGCTTTGACGCAGGGTGATGCCCTCCGCCCTAGGCGCCTTTTCCTCTTGGCTGTTCTCGGTGACAGTGGGCCGCCGCGTGGGCAAAGCGGGATAAGAGGACCTTTCGGGCCTCCTGGCTGATTTGGCTTTTCCTGGCTACCACATCAAAGGCGTGATAGCAGCCTTCGTACACATGAATTTCAGCCTCCACGCCCGCCTCCCGTAGCGCGGCCACATAGGCCGCCGTCTCATCGCAAAACGGCTCTAAGCTTCCCACATATGTATAGGTGGCGGGAAGTCCCCGGTAGTCCGTCGTCCTTGCCGGAGCGGCAAAGGCCGGCACATCGGCAGTCCCATAGAGATTCCCCAGGTACTTTCTCCACGCTATTTCATTGGAATGGGAATTCCATACCGGCATTGCGTTGCCCCTGGAGGACGGGGTAACCATCCGGTCGTCGATCATGGGATAGAGGGGCATTTGAAAGGCGATGTTCACCTCTCCCTTTTCCCTGGCCAGGAGCGACACCGCCGCTGTCAGCCCGCCTCCCGCGCTTTCGCCGCCTACGAACAGCTGATCCCCCCGGATGCCCAGGGCGCTTGCCCGGTCCCGCATCCAAAGCAGGGCGGCGTAACAGTCCAGCAATGCCGCCGGATAGGGTGCGTCGATGGAGAGCGTATAGTCCGGGGCGACGACGACACAGTTTGCCGCGGACAAAAACTGCCGGATGAAGCCAATATCCTGCTCCGGCGCCCCGATGGCATAGCCGCCCCCGTGGAGCCACAGGAGCCCCACGGCGTCTTGTGTGTTCTTTTTTGCTTTGTAGACGCACAGGCGAAGGTTTCCGTTTTCCGGCGTTCTTATGAAAACCTCTTTCATCAGCAGATCCTTGGGTTTTCTGCCGGAGACGAACCACCGGACGACCTTCTGTACGGCCACGAAGGACTTTTCATCCTTAAAATTGGAGAGGAAGCGCATAAACCATCCTCTCACCCGCAGCTCTTTGCGAATCATGACACGTCCTCTCCCGGAACCATGTTCTGGCCTGATTTTGGACTCAAACCGGGCACGGCGAGCAGGGCTGCGCCTGCCTATGGGGTCATGGCGCTATTTCGGGGCTTATTTGTCAGCGTGAGCCGATAGGATTCCAATATCCAGGCCATCAGGTCGGCAAAAATGGTTTCGTCAACAAACTCCACCACATGGATCACCCGGTTGGCCGAGGTTTGCAAATGGCGCGTGGGGTTTCGCTCCGGGCGCAGCCGCTGGGAGAAGAATAAGGCCTCCAAGGCATCCTGCTTGCACTTGATCTCTGCAAAGGTGGCGCTGTGCCTCCACATGACGCCTGTGGCGGGGAAGAACTCCGTAAACTCAGGAAGGTCAACCGTGGCTTTCCCCAACAGCCGCTGATAGAGCGGCAGCCATTTGGCCTTTACGCCTGAAAAGTTTGTCTCCAGGCTGTGGCTGGCGCAGGCGTGGGGTTGATCCTTTTGTGTGAAAATTCTGCCGCATACTTCGCAAGTCCAAGCCATGAGGATCCCTCCCGGCGGCTTTCTTTTGATGTTTTGCCCAGCAAGGCTGTGCAGAGGGCAGGTTAGAATATAAGACGCCCCCCCGGATTCAACAGTGCCTTTCGAAAGGGTTACAGCATGACGCCTTCCGGGGGGCAGAGGCGGCAAAGGGGATGATAGCCTTATAAGTTTTCCAAAATGCGGATTTGGTTTTCCATGATGATCCTTTCACTGGAGGGGGAACCGGATAAAATAATATCCATGGCTGCCTTGACGGCCAGGTATCCCTGTTCAAAGGGCTGCTGGCATACCACCGCCTTGAGGGGGCCGCCAGCCATAACCCGCCTTGTGACGGGGATGCTGTCAAAAGCGAAAAGCTGGAGGGTTTGTTCCCGCTTTAAGTCCACTAAGGCATCCCACACCCCGGCCAGGCCCGCGGCGATCAGCGCAAGCGTGTCAATATCCGGATGCTCTCTCAGCATGGCGCAGGTGGCTGCGTAGGCGCTCTCATCGTCGTCCTGGGCGCTCATGCGCGCGATGATATCGATGTGGGGACAACGGCTGGCCAGATAGCGTTCAAGCCCCAGCAGCCGCTGCCTGTGCCCCAACAGGGTATCAACGCCGGTCAAAATGCCCAGGCGAGTTTTTTCTCTGATGGCCAGACGCATGATTCCCGCCGCGGTTTCGCCCCCCTTTTCATAATCACTGCCCACATAGCAGCAACGGCGGCTGTCCCGTAGATCGGTGTTCACGGTGACGGTAGGAATGCCCTGTTCCGCCAAATCATTGACTTTTTTTACAATGCTGCTGTCGTCGATGGGATGCAGCACGAGAACCGAGAGGGAGGATTCCAGTTCCTGAATCAAGGCGAGCTGCCTTTCCGGATTGTAACCGCGCATCAAGGAAAGCTTTACCTTGATGCCATAGCGGGCCAGCTCGGTCTCAGCCTTGGCCACCCCTTCCAGAACCTCGTCAAAGAAGGGATTGCCTTTGCTGGAGATGATTACGCCGACCACGGGGGAAACCTTTCGAATGGCCAAGGCCCGGGCCGCGATGTTTTTGGCGTATCCGCTCTTCTCCAATGCCGAAAGCACCAAGGCCTCGGTTTGAGGGCGCACCTTTCCTCGGCCGTTCAACACCCGGTCCACCGTGGCGGTGGAAACGCCGCATTGCTCCGCAATCTCTCGAATGGTCATGCATGCTCTCCCGTGAGATTACTTTTCAATGGCCGCGGTATGCTTTTCCTTTTTCCTAAAGGGGTTGTGGATGGAGGGCAAGGCCGTTTGCTTTTTCGAAATCACGTCAAAGGCCACGGCCAAAAGAAGCACCAAGCCCTTTACCGTCATCTGGTCGCTGGAGGGAATGCCCATGATGGACATGCCGTTGTTGAGCACGCCCATGATGAGTGCGCCGATCAGGGTGCCGCCCACGGTCCCGATGCCCCCATACGCGGAAGCGCCGCCGATATAGCAGGCGGCAATGGCGTCCAGCTCAAAGCTTTGGCCCGCTTGGGGCGATGCGGAGTTGAGCCGCGCCGCGAACACCAGACCGGCCACGGCGGCCAGCAGACCCATGTTCACATAGGCGAAAAACAGCAGCCCATTGGTCTTAACCCCGGAGAGCCGGGCCGCCTTTTCATTGCCGCCGATGGCATAGATGTGCCGCCCCATCACGGTGTTTCCGGTAAAAAAGGAGTAGACCAGCAGCAGGATGCCAAGCAGGATTAGCACCGTGGGAATGCCCTTGTACTGGGAGAGCATATAGAACAGGGCAACGATCACGCCGCCGATGATGATCAGCTTCGCTGCCAAAAGATACACGCTGCCAACTGAATAGCCCTTTTTGCGCCGGTTGATAAAACTGGTGATTTGCAGAGCCCAAAAGACGGCCATGATCAGGATGCCCGTCAGGAGGGCCATTCCGTTTTTCACCGAAAGGCCGGGGATGGGGCCAATAAAGTCCTTTAAAAAGCCGGTGGAGTACTGCAAAAACTCCGGAGGAAAGGGGGCCAGTGTGAGTCCTTGCAGGGTGGAAAGGGTGAGCCCTCGAAACATCAGCATGCCCGCCAGGGTGACGATAAAGGCCGGAATGCGCACATAAGCGATCCAAAACCCTTGCCAGGCTCCCAATGCCAGACCCAGCAGAATGCAGATGGCGGCGGACATATACACGTCCATCTTCTGCACGATGATGAGGTTTCCAGCCGTTGCGCCCACCAGCGCCACAACGGAACCCACGGATAAGTCGATGTTGCCGCCGGTCAAAATGCAGATGAGCATTCCCACGGCCAAAATCACTACGTAGGCGTTTTGGGCGATCAGGTTGGATACGTTCATCGGTGCCAGCAGCACGCCTTTGGTGGTAAAGTAGAACAGCGCAATGATGGCCACCAGCGCGATTAGCATGGAGTATTGCTTCATGCCGCCCAGGTTGAGCTTTAGTCTCCTTCCGCCCGCCGTGGGCAGGTTCGGTTGTATGATGCTCATGCCCCAATTTCCCCCTTGCTTGCCTGCATGATGTGGTTCATGATGGTCTCCTGGGTGGCCTCTTCCCGGGGAAGCTCCGCGATGAGCTTGCCCTCATTCATAACATAGATGCGATCACACATCCCCAGCAATTCCGGCATATCCGAGGAGATCAGCAGGATGGACTTTCCTTCCGCCACCAGGCCGTTGATGATTTGGTAGATCTCATACTTGGCGCCCACGTCCACGCCCCTTGTGGGTTCGTCCAGAATCATCACATCGGGGCGGGCGAACATCCACTTGCCCAGCAGCACCTTTTGCTGGTTGCCGCCGGACAGATTGCCCACCTTTTGCTCGATGGAGGGACACTTGATGTCCAGCTTTTCTCGGTATTCCTCCACGCTGTGGGATTCCTTGTCCGCATCCAGCACCCCGTGGCGGCTGATACCCTCGGGATGCGCCAGAGTTACATTGCGCTTGATGCTGTCGCCCAGCACCAGCCCGTTGCCCTTCCGGTCCTCGGTGACATACGCCAGCCCGTGGGCAATGGCGTCGGGAACCCCGCTTAGCTCGACCGCCTTCCCATCCTTTTGCAATGTGCCCGTGATCTTGGTGCCATAGGCTTTTCCAAAGACGCTCATGGCCAGTTCGGTGCGGCCCGCGCCAATGAGCCCCGCGACGCCGACCACCTCGCCCCTATGGACCTTCAGGCTGACGCCGTCCACCACTTTTTTTCCGGCATAGAGAGGATGATAGACATTCCAGTTTTGCACCTCCAGGGCCACGTCTCGGGAGGGCTTGCTTTCCCTGGGGGGAAAGCGGTTCTCCATTTCCCGGCCCACCATGCCGCGAATGATGCGGGCCTCGCTTACCTCTTCCTTTTGCAAGGTTTCGATGGTTTTTCCGTCCCGCAGCACCGTGATTTTATCCGCCACATAGGCGAGCTCGTTGAGCTTATGTGAAATCAGGATGGAGGTAATGCCCTTATCCTTCTTAAATTCCAACAGCAGATCCAGCAGCTTTCGAGCGTCGCTTTCGTTCAGGGAGGAGGTTGGCTCGTCCAGGATTAGCAGACGGACGTTTTTGGCCAGGGCTTTGGCGATTTCCAGCAGCTGCTGCTTGCCCATGCCGATGTCCTTGATCAGGGTTCGGGGGTTTTCCAAAAGCCCCACGACCTTCATGTATTCCTCCGCTTTCTGATAGGTGTCGTCCCAGTTCACCCGCCCCATGCGGCACCTTTCATTTCCCAGGAACATGTTCTCGCCAATGGATAAATAGGGCACCAGTGCCAGCTCCTGATGAATGATGACAATGCCTTTTTTTTCGCTGTCCTTGATGGTGTGAAACTGGCACGGATCCCCGTCGAAGGATATGCTGCCCTCATAGGTGCCATAGGGATAGATGCCGCTCAACACGTTCATCAGGGTGGACTTTCCGGCGCCGTTTTCCCCGCACAACGCGTGGATTTCGCCTTCCTCCACGATGATGTTCACATCGCTCAGGGCTCTTACACCAGGGAAATGCTTGGTAATGCTTTTCATTTCCAGGAGTGTTTTCGCCAATGTCCATTCCTCCCCGTGCTTGGCGCAACCGGATATTTTTTCTATTTTATCACAGAAACATATAACAGGCGAGCGAAAGGTTTGCCTCTCGCCCGCCTTCTGCGCCGAACGGCCTGTCAGTTAGGCCGCCGCGCACTCTAAAGAAACAGCCCGGGTTCATCCGCGGCGGGGCATTTCCATGGAGAGGCGCTTATTGGCCAATATCCTCCATAGTATAGTAGCCGCTGTCGATGAGGAGCTCCTTGTAGTTGTTGGCATCGCCAAAGACGGGGGAGCACAGGTAGGAGGGCACGACCTTCACGCCGTTGTCATAGGTTTCGTTGTCGTTCACCTCGGGCTCGGTTCCCTTCATCAGGGCGTCCACCATGCTGACGACCTTCTCGGCCAGGGTGCGGGTATCCTTAAATACGGACATGGCCTGCTTTCCGTCGATGATGTACTGCATGTTGGGCTTGTCGCAGTCCTGGCCCGTCACGATGGGGAAGTTGGTGTCGTCCAGCCCGAAGTTGATCAGGGCATTGATAACACCAAGGGCGGTGGAGTCGTTGGAGCAGAGGCAAACGTCCAGCTTGGCGCCTGTCGCGTAGTTGGCGGTGAGGATGTTGTCCATGCGGGCCTGGGCGGTCTCCGTCTTCCACGCCAAGGTGCCAACCTTTTCAAACTCAACCTGGCCGGAAGGAACGACTAGCATGCCGCTGTCGATGTAGGGCTGCAAAACGTCCATAGCGCCTTGGTAGAAGAAGCGGGCATTGTTGTCATCGGGAGAACCCCCGGTAATCTCCAGGTTGAAAGGGCCCTTCCCATCCTTTAGACCCAGCTTTTCCTCAATAAACTGGCCCTGGATGGTGCCGACCATGTAGTTGTCAAACGTGGCGTAGTAGTCCACGGCGTCTGTTTCCATAATCAGGCGATCATAGGCGATGACGGGGATGTTGTTTTCCTTGGCTGTGGCCAATACGGTGCCAAGGGCGCTGCCGTCGATGGAGGCGACGACCAGCACTTTGCAGCCGCCCAGGATCATGTTCTCCAACTGGGAAACTTGGCGGGCCACATCGTTGTCGGCATATTGCAGGTCAACTTC